>JAKSBL010000703.1 GCA_022361115.1 Spirochaetota bacterium
GACACGTTAGACGAAATTAAATAACATAAAGAAAAATGAAATTACAATTGGAGGTATTTATGTCAGATCGTAAAAAGAATTCTCCCGATAGTGGTCAATATGAATCTTTTTTTAAAAAACATGTTGATCAAAATTCACTGGCTATCAGCAGGTTATTAAAAGACATTCAAGAAAAAAAAGCTCCAAAAAGCGCTTTAGATGATTATCCGGAATTGAAATTAGAAACTCTCAGCTTTGAAAAAATCGATATCCGAAAAATATCTGCAGATCTTGCAAAAATTGGTATCTTCTCTCCAGTTACATTAGCAGAAATGGCAATTAGAAGAGAAGATCCTTCCCTGTTAGCAAAATACCTAAAAATTGATATTAAGCAAATGATAACTTTGATGTATCATGCTTATGAAAAACTCTCAAAGGAGCAGCAGTTTTACTTAAGACGTCAGGCAAAAGTTGATAATAAAACTGGTGCCTATAAATCTGATTCGGATGATTTTAAATTTAACTTCAGAGAAGATGGATTGGATAGAATTCTAACAATAAAAGCTGAATCTATTGAAAGCATTTTTCCCGATTTTTACTTCCCTCCATTATATTATTTCCCCAAAGCTGTTGACTATCGTCCATATTTAGGACCTGCTCGAAATCAGAATCCCAGAGGAACCTGTTATTCATTTGGAGCAACAACTGTTCGGGAGTTTCATGAAAATATTCGAGCGGGAAAAGCAGAAAAAATTGATCTTAGTGAAGAATATATTGTCTGGTATAGTAAAAAAGGACAGGCTTTTAGTGCTGGAGGGGGTGACGGAATCGGCAGTCTAAAAGCAGTTTCAGTTGGTGGTATTCCAAAAGAAGACTACTGTCCATATATTTCAAAAGATGTCCCTTATAATCATTCTCATATTCCGATTACAAATGAAGCTATAGATAATGCCCGGTTTTATAAAGGAGGAGAAGTTGTTAAATTAGGAACAAGAAATGTATTAGATATTAAAACAGCCTTATTAAAAGGAAAAGTAGTAGTAATCCACTCAAGTACAGATGGTTGGAGCAATAGTAGTGGCGAGATCCGTCTTCCCTTTCCTGGTGAAGGTTTTGATGATGGGGGGCATGCTGTTGCAATTATTGGATTTGTAGATTCTCCTGATGTACCAGAAGAGTGGGAAGGAGGCTTCTTTATTATCAGAAACTCATGGGGAGATATCAGTGGAATCAATAATATAATGGGTAATGCTTATGGTGGTCATCTCCGTATGCCTTATGCATATTATCGTCAGTTCACAAGCGGAGCTGCTACTTTTGTAGACGATGAAGCAATAGGAACGACTAGTAAAAACTGGATAGCTGAATATTATGCTAATAAAACTCTCCAAGGAAAACCCATCTTACAATTAACAGTTAACTCAATTGATTTTGAATGGGAAGATAATGGTCCAATTACCCAATGGTTACAGGATTTTTTTGGTCTTAATATGCTTTCCTTTCAAGAAGATCATTTTTCAGCCAGATGGTCAACAACTCGTTTTTTCAAAGGGGGTTTTTATAATTTTGATGCCAACAGCGATGATGGGATCAGAATATGGCTTGATGAACAACTGGTAATTAATTCCTGGAAAAATCAGGTAAAAAATTTTAAAAAAAATGTTTATATTCCGGAAGGAATGCATGTTATTCGTATCGAATACTATGAAAATACCGGAAATGCAACTGCACAATTTACTTATCAGCCCATTGACTTTGATTTTGATATTTATCCAAATGCAAATGCTTCCGGTAATGCTAGCTTTTTTTTCAAAGATTGTAATCTAGCTTGGGAAGCGAAACACATTCCTCCTGTAACTACTGATGATAATATCTATTCCATAAAATCAAAAGGAAAACTTTATTTTGATGAGGATGACCAGATTATTTTTCATGCCACAGCTTCCGGTGGGATTAAAATAAAACTAGATGATGCAGTGATCATTGATCAATTGAATGAAGATAATGAGGTTTATGAAAGTTCTCCAGTTGATATTAATAAAGGAGAACACAATATAGAAATTATTTTTAGAAATACTGAAACGGTTCCTCTCCCTGGTGATCAGTGTATCTATCATTCGCACTTTGCTGTTAACTGGTATCAGACTAAATGGAACGCATCTCTTTATCATGGTCTGGCAGATGAACGAAATGAAATATATAATAGAGCATCTGATGAACGTACAGTTGATCACATCCACCAATTAATGCAGCAAATGGCTTTAGCAGGCACACCCTTTGCTCAGAAAAAATTAGATACTATCAATTTTCCTGACTTTGATTCATTAAAAAATCAATTTAATGGAGACGATGACTTTCCAAAAAAATGGATTTCCCTTTTTGCACATAAAAAAATTGTTACAAGCGGTGGAAAACATCGATTCCGACTAAGATCAGGTAATTATTTCCGATTAATTATAGATGGTCAATGTTTATTGCAAAACCATCATATCATTGGCACAGATTATTATGATGCAGATATAGAGCTAGATCCTGGAGTTCATGATGTGGCTGTAGAAGTTGGTAATTCAAAGTGGGGTATTGTCCTTGTATTAGATTATCAAGGTACAGATATCTGGGATACCCAATGGTTTAATAACACTGAACTTTCCGGAACTCCAATTCATACAAATAAAACAGGAAATATCAATTTTGACTGGGAAGACCAGGATCCGGAAATCCCTGGTATTGATAGTGATGGTTTTTCTGCCCGTTTCGAAACAACAACTTATTTAATGCGGGGTAGATACCGTTTTATTACCAAGAGCGACGACGGTGTACGTTTATATATCAATGGTGCTCTAGTAATTGATAGTTTTTATGATCATGCGGTTCGCTGTGATTTTTATGATATGGATATTTTTGGCGGAGCTACAAAAATTCGGTTAGAATATTATGAGAACACAGGAAAAGCTCGTTTTTATTTTAATTATTTTCCAATAGGTTTTTTGGGAGAATATTATCAAGGAACAAATTTGGGAAGAGATGATGATCAGAAACAAATATTTCCTCCTTATATGTATCGATATGAACCAGATATCAATTTTGATTGGTCCTCCGGAAGCCCTTCTCCTCGCATATCAAGAAATAATTATTCTGCTAGGTGGTCTGGAAAAATTGATCTTCCTGTTGGTCGATATGAAATAAAATCAACAACTGATGATGGGGTCAGAGTCTTTATTGACGGAAAGCTGATATTAGAAAGCTGGAGAGATCAACATAATAAAGTATTAAAACGAAAAGTTGATCTTACCCATGGCTATCATGATATTATGCTAGAGTATTTTGAAAATGATGATACTGCACTTTGTCAATTAGAATTAAATAGAATATTATAAGACTGATAACAATCCCTCCTTCTCGGGAATGACACAAATAAAATCATTTCCACAAAGGCGGGAATTGATATTCATTCTATTTTAGTGGTACTGGTAATACTAGATTTTTAGCAAACAAGGTGTGTGAAAAAATTAACAAAAATTTTGAGGTGCAACTCTTACCAGCTCAAAAAGGAGAGGAAGTTACACAGAAAGTCTAATAGAAAAGGCTCATGAGCAAGCCAATTAAATAAGCAAAAAAATTTTAAATAGAAATTCCTTAAACAAAGGAATTTCTATTTAATAAAACATTCTTAAAAATATTATTTAACTGGAATGTGTATTTCCATCTGGCAATCTTCATCACCTCCGGCTCTTTCATCATAAAGTTCAAAATCATAACCATTTGAATCCAGTTCATACTCTGATTGAGGCAGCCATTGACTATAAATAAATTTGGTAGTCTCTTGTATGGATTTAACAAAATCAACTCTGGGAACTTTTGGTGTGGTAAAAACAGCATACTTTGCAGCTGGTACTTTAATTTTTACCATACCATCTCCTTCTTTGGTATTTTCATTGACTTCATAACCGATAACATAAGAGAAAGCTCCTGTTACATTATCCATATTGCAGCAGATTCCTAATTCTTTCTGTTTGATTTTGCCTGGAATTTTTTCTGCCAAATTTTCCTCAAAATACTTTTCCCAAAACACGGGGATTTCTTTAAAATTTCTTCCTTCTTCAGATGATGTTTTTAGTTCATAGCCAATTACAAAAAATTCATTATTGTTCATTATTTTAGGTTCCATAAAAATACTCCTGTAATTTTTTAAGCTTAAGGTATCCATAATATTAATTTTTGACTGGGTCTCTAAAGATATTTTTTGAAGTTTACGAAATTTTCCCGGGTTCATTCCATAAAACCTTCTAAAAGCCCTGGTAAAACTCTCATGGGTACCAAATTGATAGTTAACTGCAATTTCTAAAATACTCTTATCTGATTCTCTAAGTTCTTCAACTGCCAGAGCCAGTCTCCGCTTGCGAATATAATCCATAGGCGACTGATTGGTCAACGAATGAAATATCCTATGGAAATGAAAGGCAGAGAAACAGGCAACCTGAGCGATATCTCCCAGGGTAATTTTGGTTGTTAAATTTTTCTCAATAAACTCCACAGCCTTTTGAATCCGATCAAAGTACGTCACAATTAACCTTTTCCTTTTATTAAGCTTTATTATATACATAAAGCATTCTTCAATTATTTTCTCGACATTTTTTGCTAAGTTATAAAAATGGTATGAGAGGAAGTATCGGTAAATCAAATACTTTTGTTCAATTTAAAAATCTTATTACAGTTTTAATCCAATGTATAAATATATTGGTGGAGGGGAAAATCCATATTGTTCGATATTTTTTTCGAGCTGCCTGATTTCACTGCTGATTTTAGGAGGAATTTTCCCCTGGTAGTTTTTTTCAGCTGTTTCTTTCAAAACTTTTAATCTTGATTCGATCACCTCTTGAGTTTTTATACATTTTTGGCTATTCGTATCAATTTGTTCATAAATTTTGATAAATCCGGTTTGTTCTAACATGGAGTGAATATTGTCTAATGAATATGTATTTACATGATAAGTTCCTACTACTTGATCCATTTTTGCTTTTAAATGATGAAAGGTTTTTTGATTTTTTTGGGCTGGAGTTAAATTATCAGTAATCATCTCACGGATAAAAATTAAACCATTATTAGCCAAAATATCATAAAATTTTTTGAGAAGAGACTCAATATCGGATAGATGATGTAAGGAAAGGGAAATTCCAATACAATCGATATCTTGATCATTCCAATGATAGGAGTGGATATCAGAACAAATAAAATTTCCCTTTGAGTTTCCAATGTGCTGATAAAATTGATCTATGCCATTATTTTTGATATCAATACCAGTAATTTTGTTAACTGATTGAAAAACTAAATCTAATTCTTTGGCAAACCATCCATCCCCAGTAGCAATATCCACTAGATGATTTATCTCTCTTTCCTTTAACATTAAATCAATATCACAAATCATATTCTCCTCCATTAAGTTTTAGTAATTTTCTCTCACAAGAGCACAGACAAAGGATTGCCAAAAGCGGTCCAAAGGTACCGAGAGATCACAAAAGATTTTTAAGCATTCCCTTTATCACTCTTTAGATCCCCTGTCCCTCTGTGAGAAACTTTAATTTAATATAATTTTTGACAGTACTAAAGTAATTTAAAAATTAGTAGCACTTTTAGTATTTGATTTGTGTGTATCTTATGGAAAAAAAAATTAAAAAACAAGCTGATAAATAAAAATAAATTATGTTATAATAAGAATATAAGGAATATTTATTACGTGATTCTCTTTGTCCGTACACAAAAATAAATCATCTTTCCAGTTTTTTAGAGACCTATCCAATATATTGATAAAATTCTTCTAAATTACTTTAGCATCTGTTTTGGTATCCAGATAAAATATTTCAAGATCCTGTAATTTAACTATGTCCCGATAAATTTCAATCATTTGTTTCATTCCTTACTCTTTTTGATTATCAATATAGTTTGATATCAAACAAATAGCAAGCTTAAATAAATCTTAATTCTAATGCCTCTCTTAAATGGGCACTGTTAATCTTTTCTGCTCCGGCTAAGTCGGCAATGGTGCGGGCTACTTTTAAAATTTTATGATAGGAACGGGCAGTTAATAAATTATTATCAACAAATTTTTCCAAAATCTTTTTCCCTCCATTATCAATCTGGCAATAATCATTAATTTTTTCTGGAGGTATGGCAGCATTAAGATAAATGTTATCCTGTTCATACCGAAATGCTTGAAACTCTCTAGCCTTTTTCACATTTTCTGCGAGCATCTTAGATGATAGCCGGTTACCTGCAGATGAAAGCTCCTGGTAAGCGACCCGGTCAATTTTTACCTGAATATCAATACGGTCAGTTAAAGGATTTCTTAATTTTCTTCTATAATGCTTAATCTCTCTCAAAGCACAGCTACAGACACCATTATCCGTATCATAATAACCACAGGGACAGGGATTAGCTGCAGCAATTAATAAAAAATCTGCTGGATAACAGGCAAATCCATTTCTTAAGGAAATATAAGCTTCTTTTTTTTCAATGACTGTTCTTAAAGCTTGCAAGGTATCTGATTTAAATTCTAAAAACTCATCTAAAAATAAAATCCCTTTATGAGCCAAGCTTACTTCACCTGGCAGCAGCTTCGGGCCTCCTCCAATCAGCGCACGGTAAGATGCGGTATTGTGGGGTGTCCGAAAAGGGCGTCCTGTTAACCATCTCTTATCCTCGGTTTGCGAAAGAATCGAATAAATCATGTTGATTTCCAGTATCTCCTCATCTGTTAATTCCGGCATAATAGAGGGGAGCCTGCTGGCGGCCATGGTTTTTCCCGACCCCGGAGGCCCGACAATTAACATATGATGATTCCCTGCTGCAGCGATTTGAAAAGATTTAATTAGATTTTCCTGACCTGAAATATGACTGTAATCATATTCTTTTTTATATTGATAAGTTTTTTTCCCTGCTTGTTGATAATCAATTAAATTACTGGGTTGAGATAAGAAAAGGTCTGAAATTCGTTTAACCGGAATAATACTTGAATTGTTTAAATAAACCAACTCATTTAAATTTTTTTCCGGAACCAGGATCTTTTGATATCCTCGTTGTATTGCTTCCACAACCAATGGCAAAATACCTCGAACCCATTTGATTTCACCACTGAGATTCAATTCTCCAAAGTAGCAATATTTCATATCTTCATCCTCTAATCGACCGCTGGCTTGTAAAATCGCAGCTGCAATTGCTAAATCATAATGCGTCCCACTTTTCACTGCTTCAGCTGGACCTAAATTGATGGTAATTTTTTTTACTGGGAACTCAAAGCCACTATTTTGAATCGCCGGCCGAATTCTATCTTTTGACTCTTTTACTTCCTGTGATAATAAGCCGGTAATTACAATACCCGGCAAGCCTTTTTTTAAATCAACTTCCACTTCAACTTCATGACAATTCATACCGATTCGGGAAAAGGTAAAGGTTTTTCCTAACATTTTTGACTCCTCAAAAAATAAATAAGGTTTACAATTGAATTAATGATTCACCTCTATAAGTATTAATGTTTTTATCTTTAAAAAAACTGACAATGGGGTGGAAAAAAGTTGGGATAATTTTGCTAAATGAAATTCAGAGAATAATCAGGCATCCTGAAAATAAAAGAGTGTCGCCGGCATCGGTAAAAAATTTATCCTGAAGTTCTTTTTTTTCAAAAGCCTCTTATATTAAATATTGTTTGATTAACTAACTGAAAAATTCTATAGAAATCTAAAAAATAAAGAATATAATAATTAGTAGAAGTTCTAAATTAAGGAAATAGTAAGATGCATGATTATTACATATTATTAGATTCATTGGATAAACAGTATTGCAAAATATCTGATGAAGAGCCTGAATTTTTAAATAAGGAAAGCTGGAAAATAATGAGGGGAATATCTGTAAAAGATATATACCCGGAAAATATTGAGTTAAGCATGTTTAAAAAACATCCAGGAAAAGTAATTCCAGACTTAATGTACGGTATATCATATTATCTTATTTCGCAAAAATTAAAAAACATTCTGGAAAAAGAAGTTGATCAAAAGATTGAATACCTGCCTTTCACATTGATTAATTGTAAAGGAAAACAAGAACCTAGTTTATATTATATACTCAATGTGCTGGATATAGAAGATTGTGTTGATTTAGAAAATTCTAAATATAGAGAATCTCATATTGCTCCAGGTACATTCAGCAGCCTCCGTATCCTCAATCTAGAAAAAGAAAAAATCAATCCTGAATTAAAAATTTTTCGTATAAAACAAAAAACCAGACTTCTTATTATCAGAGATGATTTAAAGAATTTTTTGGAAAGCAATAACATAACCGGTTTGGAATTTGTTGAAATGGGAGAAAAGACCTCAATATTTTAAAACAATACTAATCTGTATTAATTTTAGAATTTATACATAAATGTTAAGGGTTGTCTAAAAGCACGATATACCGTGCTCTGTTATTTCAATTCTATTCGATTTTTTAGTTATGTACAATAAAAAAAATGTTTTTTATAATTTGGCTAAAAATATACGTAAATTGAGAGAAGAAAAAAATTTAACTCAATTAGATGTTTGTATTAATACAAATATCTCCCGGACTATGTATCAGATATATGAAAAAAATCCTGCTGACATCAAATTATCAACGCTTTTAAAAATTGCTAATTATTTTAATGTTTCAATTCAAGATTTATTGGAAAATTGAAATAAATTAATTTTGACAATTTTTTTCTCTGTCTTTGTAATATACTATCTAATTAAATTATTTAACGATAAAAATCTTTGTCTGAGATTATACTTAATTGGTATTGTATTCCTAAATTTTGGTACTTTGTCTAAAAGCATAACAAACTCCATCTGTGTTTTGGTTAATTTAGACATCCAAATTACCTCGTATTAGGTAATTCGGATTCGTAAATTTACGCCGATGTTTTCGTAGTTTATCATGCTTTTCGACACGGTTTGCTAATGCTAACAAATAAACCTGTGATCCAAAAAAGAATCACAGATTACCATTTATCAAACGTTACAAATTAGTTTCTAACTTTCTTTTCTTAGTTTTTCGACTTGATCTTTAGTTAAACCAGTAATTTCAGAAATAGTATCTGTATCCATGCCTTTTTTTAACATCTTTTTTGCAGCTTCAATATTTGCCTCTTGCTTTCCTTCTGAAATATATTTATCTTTCAAACCAGTTTTTTCAGTCCATTTTTCAATATTTTTTTCAACTACTGTCATATTTATTCCCTCCGGGGCAGCTAACTTATCAACTAATTCTTCATATAAAGCAATGGC
>JAKSBL010000452.1 GCA_022361115.1 Spirochaetota bacterium
TGGACTGAATTCATGCTGGGATTATGGCCCAGTTGGTGTACAATTAAAAAGAAATGTCAAAAATGCCTGGTGGGAAGCCATGGTAGATCGACGAAATGACGTAGAAGGTATAGATTGTTCTATTTTAATGTCTCCAAAAGTATGGGAAGCTTCCGGCCATTTAAAAAACTTTACTGATCCATTAGTTGATTGTAAGGAGTGTAAAAAAAGATGGCGACAAGATAAACTTGATGATCCGACAAAATGTCCTGAATGTAATGGTGAATTAACTGAAGCCCGAAACTTTAATTTAATGTTTAAAACCTTTATGGGTCCGGTTGAAGATAGAGGTGCTGTTGTTTATATGCGGCCAGAAACTGCCCAGGGGATTTTTGTTAATTTTAAAAACGTTTTAAATTCTTCACGTCAAAAATTACCTTTTGGGATAGCTCAGGTAGGAAAATCTTTTAGAAATGAAATTACACCTGGTAACTTTACTTTCAGAACCAGAGAATTTGAACAAATGGAAATGGAATATTTTGTAACTCCTGGAGAAGATGAAAAGTGGTATCAATACTGGATAGAAGAACGGAAAAAATGGTATTTAGAATTGGGCATAAAACCAGAAAATTTAAGAATTCGTGAACATGAACAATCTGAATTAGCCCATTATGCAAAAGGTTGTTCCGATGTTGAATACCTTTATCCCTGGGGTTGGGATGAACTAGAGGGAATTGCAAATCGAACTGATTATGACCTCAATACTCATCAAAAAAACAGTGGAAAAGATCTGAGTTATTTTGATGAACAAAATAAAAGTAAATTTATCCCTTATGTCATTGAACCTGCTGCTGGAGCTGATCGAGCAACTTTAGCTTTTTTATTAGATGCTTATGACGAAGAGATAAAAGAAAATGGTGAAAAAAGAGTGGTTCTCCATTTTCATCCAAGAATTGCACCGGTTAAAGTAGCTATTTTTCCTCTGGTAAAAAAAGATGGCTTACCTGAAATTTCTCATCAAATTGAAGAATCCTTAAGGGAATTTTACACTACTTTTTATGACCAGTCTGGTGCTATTGGACGTCGTTATGCTCGACAAGATGAAATTGGTACCCCATTTTGTGTAACTGTTGATTATCAAACCAAAGACGATCAAACCGTAACCCTGCGACTTCGGGATTCTATGGAACAACGACGGGTAAAAATAAATGAATTAGTGAATATCATCAGAGAAGAGATAAAAAATTATAAAAGATAAGTTAAAAGCGGGATTTTATCCCGCTTTTTTTATGAATCAATCTTAATATCGACTTTTTCAGACTCAGGTTCTTCGCTTTCTTCTTTTCCAGGTATGATGACTTTTAATAATCCATTTTTAAATTGTGCCTTTACTTCTTCCTGTTTAAATTTGCTCTGGGGAACATAAAACCGTTGTTCTTCAATATCTTTCAATTTTAAACGGCGTTTAAAGTAACGAATGGGTTCTTCTTTATCTTTTTCAGTATATGGTGCTTTGGCAGAAAACAGCATATTATCCCCTTTAAAACTCAAGGATAAGTCCTTTTCATCAAATCCAGCTAAAGCAAACTCAAAGGCTAGATTTCTTTCCTTATCCAAATAGGAATTAAAAGGCGGATAAGAATAACCTGGATAAAAATCCATAAAATCTTCAGGAAAGGGAATATCCTTACACATTTGATCAAAACCATCTTTCCAGGCATTCCCACATTGTTGGGCTGCCTCAAAAATCTTGTCCATCATCTCCCCAAGATCCTGTTTAAAACGGTAGTGTTTCATAAAAACTCCTTTCAAAATAAAGCAAGTTGTATTTAAATTGCCCCAAAATTGGCGGCAATTCTTTAACCTTAAAATCTGTCAGTATAACACTATTTTAAATATACTCAATTTTTATAAAAAAACCAATCAAATTACTTTTGCACCCGAATTATTTCCTTGAATTGTATGATTATTTATACAATTTATTATTAAATCAATAAGAAAAAAAGAAAATAAGTTAAAATATTTGTTTCTATGGGATGAATTCGAGTAAATTTTCTTATTTTTCCTCAACTTCTTTCTATATATACCGATATTGTAATTAAATAGTAAATTATCGGCCATATTTGTTACTATTTTGTAAATTCTATAATTTAAATGAAGCTTCAAAATCATGATGGCACTGTATGTGCTTATAGTTATTATACTAATTTAACAGAATAAGGGGGATGTTATGAAAAAAAATATCCCAGATGAGTTAATGCATGATTTTTTTCAAGACCAAATTGATGTGATCAATCATTATATAAAAGAAAGGAGAAAAGATAAAAATATTCATCCTAATCAATTAGCTTTAGAATGGATTGCTCATTCAGCTTATCTATTTCGAATGAAATGGATTGAAAAAAATTGTAAGTGATATCACTGAATATTTATTTTTTTTATAAATTGTTTGATTAAATTAAAACGGGGAATGATTGTATCTATCAAAAGGTATTCTTTATCACTATGGATATGCGCACCTACTGGTCCCATAGAATCAATGGTTGGGCATCCAGCAAAAGCAGTATAATTCCCATCAGATCCACCGCCGCTTGTTTCAGTATGTATCTTTAATCCCATATTATTACCAATTTGTTGAATAATCTTAAAATACTCTAGGGTTTGTTGAGAAGGAATCATTGGATTTTTCAGAGGTGGTTCGGTAATATTAATTTTAACACCAGCAATAAATGGATTTTTTTTTAGTTCAGCTAATTTCTTTTTTATCTTTTCTTTTTCTTTAACATTATAGAAGCGATAATCAACTGAAATTTGAGCATGTTCAGCTACAATATTAGTTGCATCACCACCGCGAGCCACTCCTACATTAACAGTTGTCCCCTGGTCATAATTTGTTAATTTATGTAACTCCTGTATCCAATAGGCCATTTCCGAAATCGCGTTGAGACCTTTAGCATGCCCTGAACCAGCATGTGCTGCTTTACCAATGAATTCTATTTCAAAACGCCCTCCCCCTTTTCTCTGAACAACATATGAATCCAATGCTTTTCCTGTTTCGATTACTAAAGATATTTTACTTTTTTTTGCAAGATCAGAAAGCCAGTGGTATGAATATGGGGATCCTAGTTCTTCATGACTATTTAAAGCAACACACCAATTAAAATTTGCATCTGTTAAATCCAAAAGCAAATAGTAAATCATTAATAAGCCAGCTTTCATATCTGCAACACCGGGACCAAAAGCTTTATTTCCTTGAATTCTAAATGGTCTTTTTGCTGCAGTCCCTTTTGAAAAGACTGTATCCATGTGTCCCAAAAACAGTATATCTATAGGCATATTTGGATTTTTGGCAATTTCTAAACATTTTCCAACAGAGGGATGGAATGATTTTTCTTGTATATGACCACCTAAAGAAGCAAAGAGCTCCTTTAGGTGGTCCGCTACTTGATTCACTCCATTTACATCATCACTTCCACTATCTAAATTGACCAGAACTGCCAATTTTTCTAAAAAATGATTCAGTTTTAAATTTGTCATATTCATTATTTTTTCCTGATTAGTTTTCATGATAGATCATATGATAAACTGCTTTACTGAGTTTATTAATGGTAAAAGGTTTCTGGATAAAATCATCAATTCCTAATTCTTTCAGCTCTGTTACTCTCTGGTCTTGTTTAAATCCGGAAACCAGGATAACTTTTGCATTCGGATTCATTTTTTTGATTTCTATAAAAGCATCTCGTCCAGATTTAATAGGCATAATAAGATCCAAAATTACACCTTTAATCTTATCCATGTTTTTTTTATAAATATCTATACCTTCTTGACCATTATTTGCTAATAATACAGTATATCCACATTCTTCTAATATATTTTTGGCAATAATTCTCATAGGAGGTTCATCATCTACCACTAAGATGGTTCCCTCTCCTTTATAAATTTCTTTTTCATCCTTCTGGCTTTTTTCAGTGAGTGATTCTTGACTTTCAGATTTAAAATAAATATGAAAGGTAGTTCCCAAACCTAGTTCAGAATAAACATTCACAAAACCATTATGTTGTTGAATGATATTATAAACCATTGCCAGCCCTAGACCAGTCCCTTTATTTTCCTTTTTAGTAGTAAAAAAAGGATCAAATATTTTTGCAATGGTATTTCTATCCATTCCCACACCTGTATCTCTAATTGAGATAGTATAATAATCTGTATTCAACTCGGCTCCGGGATGTTGAGAACAAAAAAACTGATCTGTAGAGACTTTTTCAATAGAAAGTATCAGCTCTCCTCCCTGCTGATCTTTGTTTTTCATAATTGTCATGGAATGATAAGCATTCATGGTAATATTCAATAATACCTGCTCAATTTGAGAAGGGTCGGCATTGGTAAAAGCAGGCTCTGATAAGTAAACAGGCTTTATTGTCACGATACGATCAAATGTATTTGAACAAATTTTAACTACCCTTTCTAATTCCACATTTAAATCAATCTTATGAAAATTGATCTCCTTTTTTCGTGATATTACCATGAGTTGTTCAACAATATTAGATGCCCGATTAGCAGACTCATTTATGAGCTGAATAAAATTTAATAGTTTATCTGTATCTAACTTCTCTTTTGCTTTAAATTTATACATCAGTAATGAAGTGGTACCTAAAATGCCACCTAAAATATTATTAAAATCATGGGCTAGACCACCTGCCATCGTACCAACGGTTTCCATCTTTTGTGATTGCCGTAATTGTTCATCTTTTTTAATGATCTCAGTGATATCATCAAAACGAAAAACTACCCCTTGATTATCTTTACTTTCCAAGGGAAAAATAGAGATATTATAATAATGAATATCTCCAATATTGATAATTTCTCGAGGTAAAATTGTCGGAGTTTGAGTCTGCAAAGTTTCAGCAAAATATTTTTCATATTTACTAAATGACGGATAAAGCTTCCAGAATACTTTTCCAATAGCAATTGTCTCAGATATCCCTAAAATAGTAGTAGCAGCTGTATTCCATCTAACAACTCTAGCTTGATTATCTAAAGAGATTAATAAGGAAGGCATAGATTCAATAATATTATTTAGATAACTCTGTAATCTTTCTCGATCATCACTGTATTTTTGTATGGTATCGGCCATTTCATTAAAACTATTCCCAATATGTCCAATTTCATCTTGAGACTGTATAGAAATACGGGTATCAAAATCTTTTTGAGAAAATTTTTTCACAAATTGATCTAACTTTATTAATGGATTGAGTATAATCTTACGGATACTAAATAATACCATAATCAATATGAGTATGGCTAAAAAAATCGTTTCAAATATATAGCGAAAAAATATCCGATTTACAGATTGTTTTAAATATTGATTGGTAAAATATATTTCTACCATCCCCAAAGACTTATTGATTTCCTCTTTAATAATTTCACTACTTTCTTTCCGAAAACTCATATTAGTGATATTCTCTAATATGTCTGGGTCTTTTGTTACGTCTTTTATCTTTTCATTTTCATCTCGATATTTTCCAACCAGATAATTTCCATATTCATCTTTAATGATTATTGCGACTATGACCTTATTATTCATCTCTTGTTCAATCGTACGTTCCACTAATAACAAGTAAACATCCCATAAAGGAGTAACAAGATTAAAGGTAAGCCGTTCGGTGATTAAAATAATTTCAGTATTCAATCGTTCGGTTGATTGGTCTTTTTCATACATATAGGAATAAAAGCCAAATAAAAACATCATAATAATGAGACAAAAAACTAAAATCAAAGTAACTTTAAATGAAATGGATCTTTTCATATAAAATATCTTACTATCTCTCTCAAGCAAATATATTAATATTTAAATAATATTTTTAATATTAACCGTTACCATTCAATACTTTCTAAAAGAATCATTAAAATTCCTACTATTAAAGATAATATAATTTATTATTAAATACAATGGCTCAGCCATTTCTCATACCAGTAACTCTCACCAAATCTTAATCAATCACTTTTTTTGATAGAAACTCAAGGTTAATAATTTTATAATTTTATTCAGTCAAGATACGATCAATAGATATATCCTTTTGAGAACTATGCTGGAAGTAAAGATGGCTTAGTTTACCACATATATTATTTAAATCAGTAGTTGCTCTATACTCAGTTGCTAATAATCTTTTCCAAACAATTGCTTCAATGTCTTTTAAATAAATGCTAGCTATATCTTTTCTTAAAAAAAAACGGCGATCTTTACTAGTATCACCAACAATTAATTCTTCTTTTTCTAATATCCGAAATATTTCTCTTAAATCATTAATATTGAAATGAAATTTTGAAGAAAGTTCTATTAAAGTATACCCTTTTCCAGCTTGAGCAAAATCAATATAGAGTTCTTTTAAAATCAAGATAAAAAAACCTACATCAAAAAGAAAAAATTTCTGAAAAGAAAAATCATATAAATAGAGTTTTTCTTGCCAAACCTGTAAAAATACCATACCAAAAAGGAGAATCATCCAGTTAATGGAAATCCAGATCATAAAAAAAACGGCTACAGCTAAAGTTCCATAGATTTTCCAATTTAAAACAGCAAATTGAGTATAATAAGTAAAAATAATGCGGAGAATGTTCCAGATAACGGAGACAACTGCAGAGACGATGAGAGCTTTTAAAACATGAACTTTTACATTTGGAATAATATAATATAAAAAGAAAAAGAAAACCGTTAAAAGTAAAAATGCATAAATAGTGAAATAAACTTCATTTAATTGTCCCAGTGGCAAAATAATGGACCGAATGATGCCGGAATAATAAAAATACAAGGTTAATACAATAGGAGTAATGGTTAAAATTGCCCAGTAAATCAGAACTTTTTGGATAAATGTTCTTTTAATTCTAGATGACCAGATAAAATTTACCTGGCTGTCCAATGTAATGAATAAATTTAAAGAGAGATAGATTAAAACAATAGTACCAACTAAACTGATTGTTCCTGTATTTTGTGTTAGAACTCGATTAAAGTATTCTACTACTGTAGTTACAGTTTCTGGAAAAAAATACTGAATTAAAAACTCAATAAACTTTTCCTTATACTCTAAATAAGAAGGAGAAAAGCTAAAAATGATAAAAAAAATAGCAGCAATGGGAAAAAGGGCAAATATAGTTTTAAAAGCTAAACCATTAGAAATGATAAAACAACGATCGCGATAAAATTTAGTAGTCGCTTTATATAGCATACTATATAATTTAATTATCCATTTTTTAACTAATAAAAGTATTCTTCTTTTTTTTAAATCCATTTCATCCCTTTTTTATCATTCACA
>JAKSBL010000492.1 GCA_022361115.1 Spirochaetota bacterium
TACTTCTTTTAATCCATCAATTTTAGCCCTTGATTATTTTTTATCTATCCTTCATTCTTTGTAAATTATTTTGTTTGACCCTAAGAACTTATTATAAATTTCTTTCATTTTTTCTAAAGTTATAATATAATTCTGCATATAATGAAAAGAGGAGTCCTAATGGAAAATATGTATATCAAGGCAGAAAAATCATCTCCTCTGATTGATTTTAATTGTGAGACCGGCAGGTTGCAAATCAGAGGGATTTCATATCCAGAGTATGCTGCCAGGTTTTATGATCCAGTGATCAACTGGGTTACAAATTTTCTAAAAGAAAGTGATCACCCGATCATTCTAGAATTGAATCTCAGTTACTTAAATACCAGTAGCACTAAGATGATTATTAATTTGTTTGAGCTACTGGAAAAAGCATATCATAATGGTAGAGATGTTAAAATCAACTGGTACTATGATCCGGAAAATGAGATTGGTTATGATTGTGGAGAAGAATTTAAAGAAGATTTAGATCTTCCTTTTAATGTTATAGAAGAAGAGATATAAATTGGTATAATTGTGAAGGATGATTCAAAGTATAATCTTTTTCAAAAAGAAGATGACATTTTAAAAAACGCAAAGAGTTTCACCAGTAATAATGTAGAAGTCTGGCAAAGTGAATTTAAAAAACTGTCAAATGAATATAGGGCTTTACTAAAACAGAGTAAGACTATAGTCAGGATTAGCGATAATCTTGAAAATCGTTTAAATAGAACTTTAAATGACTTGAATAATATTAACGAAATATCAAAACAAATAAGCCTTTCTTTAGATTTTGATACTGTTTTTCAATCCATAGCGAAATATCTAACTGAATCTTATCAATTTAGTATTTGCCTTTTTGGTATTTTAAGTAAGGATTTTTTAAAAATTGAAAAATCCTACTCTGTAGGGAATAAATGGAAATTTCTTGCCAAGTATTCCAGTTATGAATACCCTATTCAGGATAATCGTGGCTTAATCGAAGAGAGCATTAACAAAAACCAAGTGATTGAATTTTATGATCTTAAAATGTCTGAAGTTTTATCTCAATATAAGAATGGAAAAGATTTCCCTGATGTAAAAACAGTTGCTTTAATTCCGATCAATGTAAATAAAAAGATCATTGGTTTTATCGTTTTGATGAGTATTGAAAAGAAAATCAAATTAAAAGTAAAAGAAAAAAAAGGGATTGAACAATTTGCTAATCATATTGCAGTAGCTGTTAAAAATTCAAAATTATTTGAGATTGAAGAGAAAAAAAGGCTTTTGATTATTGAAAAACACAATAAGATACTCAAGGTTTTAAATAAAGCATATTCCCGATTTGTTCCCAAAGAGTTTTTACAGTTTTTAGGCAAAAGAAATATTAATGAGATCAAATTAGGGGATCAAATTGAAAAGAGGATGACAATCCTTTTTTCAGATATCCGTTCTTTTGCTACCTTATCAGAAAACATGACCCCTCAGGACAATTTTAATTTTCTTAACACCTATCTAAAAAGAATGGGGCCAATTATTCGTAACGGTAATGGGTTTATTGATAAATATATTGGCGATGCAATCATGGCAATCTTTCCAGAAAATCCTGAGAATGCCATCAAAGTTGCTATTAATATGCAAAAAGAGATTGAAAGGTATAACAAGGAAGAAGATGCTCTGGACCCTTTGAGTATAGGGATTGGCATTCATACAGGCAATTTAATGTTAGGTACTATCGGAGAAGAAGAAAGGATGGAAACAACTGTCATATCAGATAGTGTTAACCTGGCTTCCCGAATCGAGGCTTTAACAAAGATGTATGGTGCCTCTATCCTTATTAGTGAGAGCTCATTTATTCATATTGAAGATCCTGCTTCTTATAAATACCGTTTTTTAGATATTGTTAAAGTAAAAGGTAAAAATAATCATGTATCGATTTTTGAAATTTTAAATGGATTGACTGCAGAAGAACAAGATCTTAAAATGAATACCAAAGATGATTTTGAGATGGGAATTATCAATTTTCGATCAAAAAAATTCGAAGAAGCCAAAAAGCTGTTTATCAAAGTATCTGATGTAAACCAAAAAGATAAAGCTGTCGAGATCTACTTAAAAAGGTGTAATTTTTTTATTGAATATGGTGTGCCTGATGATTGGGACGGCAGTTTTATATTAAATACTACTTAAAATTTATTATCAATCCCTGTTTTAAAAACTACTTCGATTATCCCTGATAATAAAATTTTCTTCTCTTTTTTTTTCTTTTTTTAATTTCTTTTTTAGCTTTGCTAAAAGTCCGGTAATCATACTTAACATTTTTCTTATCCTGTTTAACTTTTTTTCATATGGTACTATAAATATAAGTAAATTCTATTAGGGGTTTCCCCTTTATCATCCCTATTTTCGTAAAAATTTTATAAAATTAAAAAAAACTCCAATTCTTTTTCATTAATTTTCTGTCAGTTTTTGTATGATAATTTTAGATATAAAGTGGTAAATTTAAGTAACAGGAAAAAAGTAGGTGGATACTATTGAGCAACCTGAATCAATGCAAGAGAATTATAAGATATCAATTGACGATCTCTTTCATTTTGTCTATTCTGAATTAAGTAAAATTCCATTATGACTATTATTTTTTATAATAAAAGGAAAAACCAATGAATCATTTCAATGATATAGATTTTCAACCAGATGATCTTCAGCTGAATCCTAATTTATTAGAATACTTAAAAATTTTATCTAATCAATACCCAACTATCCGTTCCGCCAGTACAGAAATTATCAATTTACAGGCAATTCTGAATCTCCCAAAGGGAACAGAACATTTTATTACAGATATCCATGGTGAATATGAAGCTTTTAATCATGTCATTAAGAATGGTTCAGGTGTTATCAGAAGAAAGATTGATGATCTTTTTGAAAGTGAACTATCTGAAGCAGAAAGAAGAACTTTAGCAACTTTAATATATTATCCGGAACAAAAATTAGACTTAATTCAATCCACCAGAAATGATTTAGAGAACTGGTATAAGAATACTTTGCATCAATTGATTTTGCTTTGCCGCCTTTTAGCTTCTAAATACACCCGGTCAAAAGTTAGCAAAACCATACCAGAAGAACTTTCCTATATCATCGAAGAACTTTTGCATGAGAATGAACACCAACAAAATAAAGAACAGTATTATCAGGAGATCATTGATACTATCATTAGCCTGGATCGAGCCGATGATTTTATCATTGCTATTTCAAAGATTATTCAACGGCTGGCAGTTGACCAGCTTCATATAATCGGAGATATTTATGATCGTGGACCAGGAGCAGAAATTGTAATGGATACATTGATGGACTTTCATTCAGTGGATATTCAATGGGGAAACCATGATGTACTCTGGATGGGAGCGGCTGCAGGTTCACAAGCCTGTATTGCAAATGTTTTGCGAGTGACATTGCGATATGGTAATCTAGAAACCTTAGAGGAAGGATATGGTATTTCATTACTTCCTTTAGCTACATTTGCTATGGATGTATATCAGGATGATCCTTGTCACAAATTTATCCCCAAGATTCCAAAATCAAAAAATTATACAGAAAGTGATATCAATCTGATTAGTAAAATGCATAAAGCTATTACTATTATTCAGTTTAAATTGGAGGCAGAAGTGATAAAACGTCGGGATTTTCAAATGGAAGACCGACTTTTATTGGATAAAATTAATTTTAAAAAGGGAACTGTTCATATTAATGATCAAGATTACCTTTTAAATGATCAGTCATTTCCGACCATTAATCCTGATCATCCTTACCGTTTAACCGAAGAGGAAAAGGCAGTTATCGATAAATTGACTGCAACTTTTCTCTATAGTGATAAGCTCCAGAGGCATACCAATTTTCTGTTTTCTAATGGAGGCATGTATTTATGCTATAACTCCAATCTCCTTTTTCATGGCTGTATCCCCATGGATAAAGATGGTTCCTTTTCTGAAATCGTGGTAAATGGATCAAAACACTCTGGAAAAGCCCTTATTGATCAAATAGATAAATTGTGTCGGGAAGGCTATTATCATAAAAAAGATCAGCAAGCAAAAGAGTATGGAATGGATTTAATGTGGTATCTTTGGTGTGGAGCAGACTCTCCATTATATGGAAAAATGAAAATGGCCAGTTTTGAGCGTTATTTTATCGATAATAAAGAAACCCATGGGGAACAAAAAAATCCTTATTATCATTTTCGTGATAATTATCAAACAGTTGTGTCTATTCTTGAGGAATTCGGGCTTCATGCAGAAAGATCTCATATCATAAATGGCCATGTGCCGGTAAAAGTAAAAAAAGGGGAGAGTCCGGTGAAAGCAAATGGAAAATTGTTGGTTATTGATGGGGGATTTTCAAAGGCTTATCAGAGTCAAACAGGCATAGCCGGTTACACTTTGATATTTAATTCAAATGGATTATTACTGGTTTCCCATGAACCCTTTGAGTCAGCTGAAAAAGCAATCATCAAAGAGACGGATATTATACCAGATAAATTTGTCCTTGAATATACCAAAATCAAAAAGCAGGTACGAGAAACTGACATTGGCAAAGAAGTTAATCAACAAATTAAATGGCTCCGTTTGCTGTTGCAATCCTATCAACTAGGTTATATCAAAGAAAGAAAAAGGGTGATCAAAACTTCTGGTGCCAGGCATCTCTAAATTCTGTTGACTAATATCAGCATTTTGGCAATACTGGCAATGTAAATTGCAGCCGCTAAAGAAGATGGTGCCAGACCCATGATGAGCTGTATAGGAGGCAACTTTAGCCAGTTGTGGGGTTTGACAAAATCCGGTTTCTCCTTGTAAACGATTTATTCCGCATTGATGCGGGCAGAGGTGACAGCTTTTTAAACCTCCATATAATTGTTCAGCTCTTTTTTTGATGATTGATATATCCAGTGAAAAATAGGCAGCTTTCATTTATTTCGTCCTGGTTAATATAAATACCTCACTCCAAAAATCACCAGATTCTCCTGTTCCTCCAGCTTCTGTTCCGGTAAATCTTTGTTGTATTGGGAGTCCCGAATACATTAATTCACCACCAGAAAGATATTGGATAGGATGGTTCTCAATTTGATATTGATAATCAGGATTTAATCCAATGAGTTTTAAACTTTTAATTCTCTGATTCGGTTGTGCCAGTATTTGATAAAACCCGACAATGGCTTGTGTTTGTTGCTGGTTGACTACCAGCCAGGCTATTTCATTGCTATCAAAAGGGGAAAGAATTCTGTAGAATTTGCCTTGCTGGATCAGCTGCTGGTGTTTTTCATAAAACTGGATTTGTTTTACTATCACCTGTTTTTCTTTTTCATTAAGGGTATTTAAATCCAACTCATAGCCAAAACAGCCAAAAAATGCAACATTACCTCTGAAATTGATGCTAGTTATTCGATTTACTTGATGATTAGGTACAGCTGAAACATGGGCTCCTATAGAACTGAGAGGATAAACTAAAGAAGTACCATATTGAATCTTTAGGCGCTCAACTCCGTCAGTATCATCACTGGCCCAGGTTTGTGGCATGTAATATAACATGCCGGGATCAAAACGGCCCCCGCCACTGGCACAGGATTCGAATAAGATATGCGGAAATTGATTGATTAATTTTTCCAGTAATTGATAGAGTCCTAAAATATAACGGTGTGGGACTTCTTGTTGACGATCTGCAGTTGCTCCTAAGGAACCGACTTCTGTCATATTGCGGTTCATATCCCATTTAACATAGGTGATCGGTGCTTTCTGGAGAATATCAGAAATAGTTTTGTAGAGGTAATCAACTACTTCCTGTTGAGATAAGTCTAGCACAAATTGATTTCTTCCATGAGAAAGTTGGCGTTGCGGAACCTGAATTAGCCAATCCGGGTGTTTTGAATATAAGTGGCTGTTTTTGCTGATCATTTCTGGTTCAACCCATAATCCGAAAGCTAAATCTAGTTGATTGACCTTATTTCCTAAACCATCCAATCCATTAGGCAGCTTGTCTTTATTGACAAACCAGTCTCCTAATGAGGTCTTGTCATCATTTCTCTTTCCAAACCAGCCATCATCAAGTACAAATAATTTTACTCCGAATTCTTGAGCCCTTTGAGCAATTTTTAGAATTTTATCTTCATCAAAGTCAAAATATGTTGCTTCCCAATTATTGATTAATACAGGGCGATTTTGATCTCTCCAAAATCCTCTGGCTAGGCGTGTCCTATAAAGTTGATGAAAAATTTGACTCATTTTGTTCAAACCCTGGTCTGAATAAACAGTAACTAATTCAGGTGTTTGAAATTTTTGGTTTTTAGCCAATTTCCATTGCCAGTCAAAGGGATTGATTCCAAATATAAGGCGACAGGTTTGATAATGATCTACTTCTACTTGACCTAAAAAATTACCACTATAAACCAGGCTAAATCCATATGCTTCTCCATGATGTTCAGTAGTTTCTGGCCGAATTAAGGCGAGAAAAGGGTTGTGATGGGCACTGCTGGCTCCACGAGCACTATGAATAGATTGGATTCCCGGTTTTAGAGGACGTTTTTCTATGAATCTTTCTCGGGCCCAGGCGCCTGCCAGATGTAGTAGTTGAAAATCTGCGTCAGGTAGATCAAAAGAAGCACTCATTGCCCTGAGTAAAGTCACGGGGGTGTCTCCTTTATTGCTAAAGCAACAACTGCGTGTGATAACTGGGAAATCTTCATAAATCGTATAGAGTAATTTTAACTCGACATTAATTTGTGTATCGAGTAAGGTTATTTCCACAGTATTTGCTTCCTTATCTCTTTCCACATAAGTTGCAGGTAGTCCATCTAGTTCTGGCTTTCCTTTAAATATTCGGTGAGACTGGTACTCAAAATTGGTAATTCTACTACCATCGGATTGTAATATCTGAAATGCTGGCTGACGAAAATCAGTGGTGCCAAAACAGGGGTACTCTTGTTTTAGCAAATCTAATGAGAACTGGGGATCATTTTCATATACACAGGCAGTTAACCCAGGTGTAACAGGAGGAAAAGGGATGAGATGTTGAAATGACTCTCTCTCCACTAGTTTTTTTCCATAATAGATTTGGCCTAAGTGTTTATTCTTTAAAATACAGAAAATATAACTCATTGAATCATTGGTAAGATGAAATTCTTTGTCTTGCTCATGGAAATAAATTGGCATAATCATCATCCTTTTTTTATATTATTTGAGCCTCTTGCAAAAATCAAGAATGCTCTTTGCCTGGCTATTCCGTTGCACTTCATTGCTCGGCCATGCGACCAGGGTTTTTACTATGGTGCTCTGAATGAGTAACTGTAAATCTAAGAAGCAATTACTGCTTCTATTATTTACATTATAGTATGAATAAAGTCAATCTTTTCAAAAGAAATTTAGTGCTTCTCTTTTTTCGTTTTATTTTTCCTTAAATAATTTGTATTTACAATTTATCAGTATTATTTATAATGGTGTAAGGATGTATTATTCCCATTGAAAGGAGTACATATGCAGGATTTAAAAACCCACCAATACTTGCTTACCCCACAGGCTGGAAAAAGACTGATTGCAATTGCATTAAAAGAACACCCCTTAATCAAAGATGTACTGGAAAAGGGAACTTTAGTGATTATAGCTGGGACAACGAATGGCTATATTGCTGAAGAGATATTATCTGACCTCAATCAAGTGAATGAGTTTAAGAGACAAATTTTTTGTCGCGGTATTACTTTACCACCAGGTAAAGCAGTAGAAGCAGATGGGAGGATGAAGAATGAAGAACCTTTTCCTGGTGATGTTGTTATTGAAAAAGGAAACTGGCAAAAAGGAAAGACTATATTTGATTGTCTTGATCA
>JAKSBL010000522.1 GCA_022361115.1 Spirochaetota bacterium
CAATGATTTTTCCCAATAAAATGGCTGCTAAGAGATTTTGAGCATTATGATAGCCTAATAATGCAGTTTTAATCGTTAATGTTTCTCCCTGATATACTGCTGCAAATTGCAATCCATCACGAGTATGATGAATATCTTTTGCATAAATATGAACTTTATCAGCATTTTCAGGATCAACACTATAAGAATAGAGTGGGGCAGATATTTGAAAATTATTTAAGTTCTCACGAATGATTGGATTGTCATAGTTAAATATCCCAACACCTTGAGAATCAAGATGGGTCAATATTTCAAATTTCGTCTGGATTATGTTTTCTAAAGAGCCAAAAGTTTCTAAATGCTGCGATCCAATAGCTGTTAAAATACCATATTGAAGTTTAACCAAACGACATAAAACCGCAATATCATGATTATGATCCGCTCCCATTTCTGCTACAAAATAATCATAATCTGATAAACTGGATTCTTCATTGATAACTTTGCTAATCCCCATTGGGGTATTAAAAGAATGAGGAGTTACTAAAGTTTTGAAATGCTGACTTAAAATGGTTGAAATAAAAAATTTAGTTGAAGTCTTGCCAAAACTACCGGTAATCCCAATATTAATAATATTGGTTTTTTTTAACTTTGATTTTGCTTTCTTAAAATAATAAAAATGGATCAACCTCTCTACAGGAATATTGATAATATTTGCAGCAATAACCAAAATAGGTGTAATCACACTAAGTAATAAGATAAAAACATTAAATCTGAAAAACGCAGGAGTAGATAAGGTAAATTCATTAAAAGGTGTGGCAGTAAAAAGAAAAACAAATAACAAAGATAAAATAGTGACAATAGAAAGAGATATAAATAATCTTTTTACCCTTGCTGTGTAAACTAATTTCTTTTTAACAACTGCTCTTGGACCAATCCAGCCAGCAAGGAATGGATGAATCACTTTCCAGACAAATACAATTATCATTATGGTTGAGGTTATATATTTATATAATTGAATGTTTACAGGCCTAAAACGGAAAAAATTAATAATCAAAAGACTGATCACTAATTCGAACAAATTCCAGTTTAAAATGGATCGATATTGTTTCCCTTCCAACCATTTCAAAAACTTCATGTTTTGATAACCAAGTTGTTGTAAACGGTGAATCAAAAAAATACTTTGTATTATAATTTTTGAAAAAAACAATAAACTTAAAATTATCAGAAAAATGATTGTTAACACTCAAACTCCTTATTGCTTATTGACTAACAAGACTGTCTATTATGGATATAATCCGTTGATCTTCTAAAAAAGAAAAATGACTGCCCTTTTTTACTATATACAACCCCGAATCTTTTATTAGCTTATGCATTTTTTTGGCCATCCAGAGTGGAGTGTCTTGATCCTTTTCACCCCAGTACAAAAAAACAGGGCATTGAATTTCTGGTAATAAATGAGAATAGTCTTCATTAACCACTGTTACTAAAATATCACGAATAGCATCAGCATTTTGATAGTCTGAAGAACCAAAATTTTGCTGAATTTTTTGCCACTGTTTTTCACTTTTTATCATTTTTTGGAATAAAAATTTTAAAAATTTGAATGAATAAACCTGAAGATACCAATTGATTCCCCTTTTAGGGCGTAAACCACTAGAATCAATGAGAATAAGATGTTTTATTCTATCTTTTTGCTGACTGGCTAATATAATACCAATTTTTCCGCCAAATGAATGGCCAATATAACTACAAGTTTGAATATTCAGTTTATCTAAAAACTGTAAAATTAGTTGAGCATAATCAATACTGTTCCAAGTATAATTCGGCCTGAGACTCTCCCCAAAACCAGGCAAATCAATAGCGATAATCCGATATTGATTGGCAAGAGCCTGATAAATAATCTGTAAGTTGTATTTATCAGCACCCCAGCCATGGACAAATAGCAATATTTTATCACTATCTTTCTTATTATCTAAGTATGAAATAATTAAGTTATCAGCTAAATAAATTTCGCTTTTAGCAAACATTTAAAATTGCTCTTTATTATCAATTTCATCAATACTTTGTGTAAAATGAGCACTAATGATAACAAATAAACCTGTAGTCATAACATCAATAAAAACTGCAATCCTGGACAAGAGAGGAACAAACACTAAAAACAGTAAATAACTATTTTCTTCCAAATGTAAAGACGATATTTTTAAAATTAAAGATACAAGAATAAAAAAGCCTGCTTCATTCATTCCATCTAATCGGAAAGAAAAGATAAAGAGTAATAGAAATAAATTTAATTGTAAAGCCAAGCTTAAATTATTGGAAGAATACAATAGAATCGATGAAAATATAACAATAATGGATACTATTATTGTTCCGGTTCGATTCACAATAATTCCCAATGGGGTTAGCCATTTTGCTACTCCATCCGCAACACCATAATTTTTATTCAGATGTTCAGTTAGAGGGATGATAGTTGCTGCTGTATTACCAGTAACAAAACCGATTAATCCTGCACCAATGATACTGGAGTAACATTTTTTTAAATCTCTTTTGGTAAAAATGACAATCAGCAGTGAGAAAAAAATCAATAGAATAATAGTCGCAATAGAAATAGCAAGTAATGATTTTAAAAACAAAGATATATTATTGACTTCAAAAATATAAAAATTATCAAAAGTAAGAAAAGTTACAATGATAATTGAACCAATAAAGTAAAATTCTAATAACTGTCTGATAATAACATCTAAAATTTTCTCAAAAGATTCTGCAACTTCAACAAAATATAAGCTTTTTTTATCAGAATTCAGAGTAGCAAAACCAAAAATAAAGCTGATTAAGTAGACTGGCAAAATGAATCTAAATTTGCCCTGAAAAATTGCAAAAAAATTATCACTAATTATATTTTTTAGAACAATATCAAATGAGTATTGCTCAGGTTCAAAAGCTTTTGCTTGAGGGATAGGTAAACTCGAATCAGGCTGGAATAATTCAATATTCATAATACCCATAGTTACAATGATTGCAATAAATAAGGATAATATCACACAAATAAAGAAATATAATAAAACAATCATCCTTTTGTTTTCTTTTTTTAAATGAATAATACCAAGATATGTTTTTACAGCAACATAGAGTAATGAAAAATATAAAATAGCATTAACCGACAATTCAGATAATAAATTAAGTGTATATTTTATCCATTCCAGGTCTTTGGGAAGTAAAATACCAAAAACAATTCCGATAAAAATAGAAAACAATATTTTAATCCAGACTTTCAATTAAAACCCTCTTTATATTTATATTTTAACCTGGCACAGGTTATCTTTATAAAAAAGTAAATCCATTGGAATATATTATATTTTCAAAAAAGTTTCAATCATTAATCTATATAATCGATTTTTTTTA
>JAKSBL010000543.1 GCA_022361115.1 Spirochaetota bacterium
GGGGAAAATTTTCAGAGAATTGGAGCATTTAAATTCAGAGGAGCATGTAATGCTTTAGCTCAATTGACTGAAGAAGAAAAAAGGATAGGGGTGATTGCCCATTCCAGTGGCAATCATGCCCAGGCTGTGGCTTTGGCGGCTCAATTACTGGGGATTAAAGCAACGATCTGTATGCCTGAAAATGCACCTGCTGTAAAAGTAGAAGCGACAAAGGGCTACGGGGCAGAGATTGCCTGGGCTGGTAATGATCCGGCAGACCGGGAAAAGCTCTGTGAAAAATTAGCTGCTCAATATGGTTACAAGATTATCCCTCCCTGTGCTGCTGACGAAATTATTGCCGGAGCCGGAACAGTAGCTCTAGAAATCTATCAGCAGATCAATGTGTTTGATTTTCTTTTTTGTCCTGTTGGAGGTGGTGGTTTGCTAAGCGGGAATTCTATTGCAGCCAAAGGTCTGTGCCCAAAAGCAAAAATCATTGCTGTGGAGCCTGAGAGGGCAGATGATGCTTTTCGGGGAATACGGGATGGCAAACTTTACCCCAGCATTGATCCCGATACTATTGCCGATGGTTTACGGACTTCCCTTTATCCTCTGACATTTAAAATCATCTCCAAACAAGTTGACCAGATTATTACAGTCAATGAAAAAGAGATCATTGATGCAATGAAATTTCTCTGGGAAAGGCTAAAAATAGTCGTTGAACCTTCTGGTGCTGTATCACTTGCTGGTCTGATAAAATGGGCAAAGCAAAAAGGTTTTCAAAATGAAAAGGTTGCAGCTATTATTAGTGGCGGCAATGTTGATTTAACTGATTTTTTTAATAAATACTACCAGCTTATAGAGGGAAAATACTAATTAAGAGAGCACAAATATAAGAAAATGATTCTGTATCTTTTTGTTCTTTGTGATCAATCCTCTTTCATCAATTACTCTCTGAGTAATCAGCAATTTCTTTCTGAATTTTTTCATTATTAATGACTAAATGAACCATTTGTGAATAAGATTTTAATCCTGCACTGACTTTATTCGTTTTTAAATACCAATCATAAAAATCGAGAAATCTTCTTGAAAGCCAGGTGTCATTTTTCTTTAAACGTTTATTCAGTTGCTCATATTCAGCCAAAATTTCTGGAAGAATGAGTTTTTTGACCTTCTGATATTCTTCTTTGCTATGAGTACGGCGATACTGATTTAAGAAATAGATGAGAACTTCAAAACAGGCACTATATTGATAAAAAGGGTTATCTGAAAAATAACAAACTAAGAAGGCAATATAATTGGCTTCTGCTTCACTGGTAACGCCAAAGAGATGAGATTTTTCATGGGCCAGAGTAAAGGGGATTTCGGAGTAGATCAATTCATTGGCAAGATGACTTTCCAAGAAAAAAGGGGAAATGGCTCCGACAGTATTGGTTTTATCTAATAGGCTGGAATAAAGATACTTTACCCTTTTAGCAGGATTCATCTTTTTTTTAGTAAATGAAAACAGTATTTCTTTGGTTTGCTTAAAGATCTCAGGTTGATCCGTTTCTTTGCTGTTGATAGATTTGTAGGTTTTATTAGTTTGTTCGATAAAATAGTATAAGCCCTCTTCAAAGATCTTATCCCATTGATTAGTCTCCTTTTGCACAGTTATTTTAAGATTTAAGGGTTGACAAAAGTAATTAAAGCCCCAGATCCAGTAAAACCAGCAAATAATTAAAGAACTAAGGATGAATAAATATTTTACGACTTGTAAACTGGCTTTTTTTAAAGTTGTTCTTTTCTGAAAAATTTTAAGAGCAGTTCTGATTGATAAGCTGATTGTTAAAATCAAAAGCAAAGTGATTACTGCTTCGGTCAGAGAAAAGGGAACCAGGTCACTGGTTTTGCCCATGATCAAAGTGAAAACAGGAAACAACCCTTTATGATAAAAGGAAAGGGTAAACTTTGGCCAGATATTAAAGATTATAAAAAAAACGCTGGTCAGGATATCAAAAAGAATAACAATGGCTAATTTACTTTTTAGGAGTTTCTTCATTATATTTTTTTAGATTTTGATAGATCTCTATTACGGCTTTTACATAAGATTTGCTATGATTATAGCTGTATACCGCATTATGGAGAGCAGCAGGATTTTGCAAGGTAAAGCCAGTTAAACCATGCTGATGAAGATAATTTTCAATGCTGAAGAGGTTATCTTCCAATTGATAAATATCAATATTTGCATCGATTAATTCTGAGTCAATAAAAAAATCTTCCAGGGAAGTGGGGATAAATTGAGCCCAGCCACAGGCTCCGGCAAAAGAACCATTAAAGTAATAAACAGAACGTTGACATTTTTTACTGAATCGGTAGAGGGCTGCTAACTGATTGAGTGCAAATTTTTGTTTTTGAGGGATCAATAAATAATGTGATACCAGAGTGCAGAAACTATTGTATCTGCCTCGATAACGCTGGTCAGCAAAATTGGTTTCCATGCCCAAAATAGCAACAATCAGTTCGTAATCTATACCATTCTTTTTTTCTATTTCAGCTAAAACGGAGCGGTGGAGTTGTATAAAATCTTTCCCTTTTTCAATTTTTAAGTCGACTCGAAAATGATCCAAATACCATTGATGATCCTTTTCTTTCCTTTTAACCTGGTTTTCTGCCATGTTTTGATAATATTCCACAATTTTATAGTAAATAACAAAGCGTTCATCTTTTGCATTTTTCCAGAGCCACTCCTGATCAACTCCCTTGGCAACAAGTTTTTGGTTGAGTTCTTCCAGTTTAGTTTGAAATTTTTCCGGATAAGAATATCCATTGCTAATATGAATCAATAAAAGTGCTGTTATAATGGCGGTTTTTTTTAGAAAATTTATGGATTTCATAAATTAAAAATATTCTTTCAGATATTCATTGAATTTAGCTAATGATTCGCCAAAGTTTTTTCTGGCAAAACCCAGGCGAAAGTGGTTGACTGAAAAATCATAAACATCGGCAGGTAAAAGCATAATCCCTTTTTTGCCTACTAAGTCCAGGCACAGATCACTTATCGGTTTATCATGCTTTAGGGCAGGAAAGGCAATGGGGCCTGCTTGAGGATGGTACCACGCAAATAAATCGGGGTATTGAGAGAAAAAGTCATCCAGCAGGGCTAAATTGTTTTTAATAATTTCCAGGTTGCGCTGAATAATCAGATCTTTTGCTTGTAAACCCATGATAGCTAATATTTCAGAAGGGGCACTAGAACATATGGTAGTATAATCCTTCAGTTCAGCAAATCTGGTAAATGCATTGTGATCTTGAGTAATCAACCAGCCAATTCTTAAACCTGCCAGGGCAAAACTTTTAGACATTCCACAGAGAGAAATTCCCTTTTCATATAATTCGCTCACTGAAGGGAGCCTGCTTTTTGAATCATATTCTAAAAACCGGTACATCTCATCGGAAAAGAGATACAGGTTATGTTGACGGGCTAGTTCAATGATATGAATTAAATTTTCCTTATCAATAGTTGCTCCAGTCGGATTATGGGGAAAATTGATGATCAACATAGTTGTTTGTTCTCTAATCAAACCGGCTAATTCATTAGTATCAAATTTCCATTCTCCGGAAAAAGTGGGCTGCCAGAAATCTACCTGGCTGCCAATGCTTTTAGCCACTTCATAGAGAGATTGATAGCCAGGAAAGGTGGCAATCACATGATCTCCTGGCTGAATTAAGCTATTCATGGCAATAAAAATAGCTTCTTCAGGAACAAAGGTAATAACTTGTTTTTCATTTATATTTGTATAGAGACTGCTGATTTGTTCTCGTAAAAGAGGGTGTCCTTGAGATTCTGTGTAACCGAGTTTTAAATCAGTCCAGATCTTTTTACTGTCCTCATCAGCTAATTCCAGTAGTTCCTGGATGGTTAGTGCTTCACAATCAGAACAGGATAATAAATAAGGTGCAGAAAACTCATAACGGGCAAAATAAC
>JAKSBL010000442.1 GCA_022361115.1 Spirochaetota bacterium
GAAAAAATATCTTTATCTATTCACTTGTTTGCTGATATGTTTTTCTGCAGGAGCAGCAAATATTATCAACAAAATTCTTTATAAAAAAGTGATTATCAATTCTAATCAGGAAAATATCATTAATATTTTTCTGAATCCTACTCAGAAGCCTATTAAAGATGTTATTATTTTTTTTAACCGCAAAGAAGTAAAAGACTTAAACAAAAATTTAGTTCCTTATAATGATAATTTTCTCCCCTCTGTTAGTTTTGAAGTAAATAAAGTAACGGGTTTTGAAAGAGGCAATTCTGTTTCTAATAATGTTTTGGAAATTTTTTTAATCCTTCAAAATGGAATGACTTATAATTATGATGCTATTCTTCCCTATGAAAAAGGTTTGGTCATTGATGAAGATGACCACTTTGTGGTCAATAACCATCAAGTATTCTTTGTAAAAGCGGGAAACTATTCTGATGATGGAATTTACTTTAAATTAACTATAGGAAACTCATCCATTATCCAAAAACTGGATGATTTAGTCTATCAAGGCTATATTTATTACCGTTTAAAAAGTATTAGCCCTGGTAAAACTCAAATAGAAATTTTTAAATATGATACTGCTTTAGAAACCCAAAATATTTATCCTTTCAAAGTTATCAATATTACTTCAAAATAATTAAAGTTTAGAAATGCAAAAGCTTGAATATATTCACTTTTTGTAATATCATATCTTTATGAGATTCTTTCAAAATTATTAATGACTCTTGGTGTTTGCAAAAATATCGATTTTATGGTTATTTCTGCAAACACCTCTTATAAACATGATTAATGTTAATATCAATACAGAATACATTTTAAATACCTCAAAAGATTTTATAACCCTGATAAATCGTCAGTATATTTATGAATTTGTTAATCAAACCTATTGTGATGCAATTGAAAAAAAACGGGATGATATCATAAATAAATCTGTATCAGAAATATGGGGTAAAAATAAATTCCAGAAAATAATAAAAAAATATATTGATGAGTGTTTTACTGGTAAAGAAATTCACAACATTGAAGAATTTGAGTTTGGCTCTTTAAAAAAGTACATGCATATCATCTATTATCCCTATTTTCAAGAAGGTGTAGTAACACATGTAGTTGTGTTTTCCCATGATATTACAAAAATGAAGCAAATGGAGTCAAAATTAATTGATTATGAATTTCGGGATGCTATGACAGGCTTGTTTAATCGAAAATCTCTGGAAATTGTTCTGGATATGGAACTACAAAAAGCAAAGCGGTCGGCTTCAGAAAATTTAAGAGCGGTTCTTTTTTTATCGTTGCGCAACCTGACAAAAATCAATCAAACTTTTGGTTATGATATTGGTGATGTAATCCTGGAAAATACAGGAATGCGGATTAAAAATGTAGTAAGAGAAAGTGATTATGTTTTTCGATTTGAGGGAAAAGAGTTAACCATTATTCTGACTCAATTTCAAAACAAATTGGATATTCTTAAAGTTGCTAATAAAATTCAAAAATCTATTGCCGAACCTTATCATTATAAAAATAGTGAAATATTTATCTCCTGCAATATTGGTATTTCAATTTATCCTGATGATGGATTAAAAAAAGAGATTATTTTAAAAAATGCAACTCAAGCTTTGGAAGAAGCCAAAAGAACTGGAGCAAAATACATTTTATTCAATTCCAAAATTCATCAATTAGCAGAAAAACGGCTTTCTTTAGAGTCAGAAATCAGGCATGCTCTAAAAAGCAATCAGTTTTTTTTGCTTTTCCAGCCAATCGTAAACTCGAAACAAAAAATTGTTGGATGTGAAGCATTAATTCGCTGGAATCATCCAACTAGAGGATTATTAACCCCCGGAGATTTTATTCCAGTGGCTGAAGAAAGTGGGTATATCACTGCAATTGGAAAGTGGGTTTTATATCATTCCTGTCACCAGGTTGAAAAATGGGTAAAAAGGTATCCCATTTATGTTTCTGTAAATATTTCACACCAGGGTTTTGAAAGCAGTGGTTTGTTAAAAATCATTGATGTAATTATAAAAAAACATCAAGGTATCAATCCTCAAAATTTAAAATTAGAAATAACAGAGACTGACAGCATGCATCATCCGGAAGAAACCATCAAACGGATGACAAATCTAAAAAATAAAGGAATCGGCATCTTTTTAGATGATTTTGGAACAGGCCAATCATCTCTTTCTTATCTAAAACGAATTCCCGCTGAAACCTTAAAACTGGATCGCTCTTTTATAACAGATATTGAACATAACCAAACAGATTTAAAATATGTATCCAGTATTATCAGTATGGTAAAAAGTCGGGGAAAGAAAATTCTTGTAGAAGGTGTTGCTAACCGCAAACAAGCTGAGTTATTAATCAAACTAGGTTGTGATAAATTACAGGGCTACTACTACTCAAAACCGGTAAGCGCAAAAATTTTTGAAGAATACCTGGAGAATGGAGGAGTCTTACCAATAAATTAATCTATTGTAAGAGTTCTGTTCAAGTTTATTTTCTGGTAAAACCCTGTGCCATTCCCGCAGGGGGGAATCGTATAATTTATAATTTTATCAATTAAAAAGGAGATTTCCGCCTGTACCGGCAAGAGATGAAGGACCCACTATAATCAAAATTGGAATATACTTTGTTACAGCTTTTTTATAATATCAATGAGTTGATTAAATGTATAAGGTTTCTGGAGAAAATGATAACCACGATCCAGGATCCTGGCTAATTTGGATTTATCATCTGTATATCCGCTGGTAAGTATGATTTTTAGATCTGGGTTCAACTTCACAAAGTATTCAATGAGATCCACACCATTACCGTCGGGTAAAACAACATCACTAAAAATAATTTCAATACGAGAATTACTCGAATGAAAAAAGGCTATTGATTCTTTAACATTTGCTGCTACTAGCACTTTAAAGCCGTATTCTCCCAGTTTTTCACTTAAAAATTTCCTGATCTCCTTATCATCTTCGATGACCAAAATCACTTCACCCTGACCTGCATAACTAAGCTGAAACACATCTTCCTCGATTGGTATCACTTGCGAATGATAAACTGGCAAATAAACCCTAAATATGGAACCAATCCCTTCCTGGCTTTCTACGTCAATCCACCCTTTATGTTGTTCAATAATTCCATATATAACGGATAAACCTAACCCACTCCCTTTTCCTACTTGTTTAGTAGTAAAAAAGGGATTAAAAATATCCTTAATAATTTCTTTTTTAATTCCAAATCCAGTATCTTCTACAGATAAACAGAGATACCGTCCTGGCTGTGCAATTCCCATTCTGGCTTTAGCATCATCCAGTATATCTAGAAATTCTGTTTTGATAACTAACTTGCCCCCTTCAGGCATTGCATCTAAGGCGTTAACAGTTAAATTAATAATAACCTGTTCAATCTGAACCGGATCTGCCTTAATAGTTTGGGATTGAGGATCATAAACTGTGACAAATTCAATATTTTCTCCTAGTAAACGACAAAGCATTTTTTCCAATTTCTGGATTCGTTCATTAATATTAAAAATCGATGGTTTTAACATTTGCTTGCGGCTAAAAGCCAAAAGCTGGGTGGTCAATGATGAGGCTTTTTTAGCTGCATTGTAAATTTCATTTACATCCTGATAAAGAGAATCATTCTCCTTCAGGTTCATCATCATCAATTCGCTATTGGACAAGAGAATTGTCAGTATATTGTTGAAATCATGGGCAATTCCACCAGCTAAGGTCCCAATAGCTTCCATTTTTTGAGAATGAAGAAGTTGCTTTTCCAGTTCTTTTTTTTCTGTAATATCTTCAAAAATAGCAATCATACATATTGGTTTACCTAGCTCATCATTTACAATCGAGGCAGTAATTTCTACATCAAAACAGGTTTTATCTTTACGGACTGCTGTGAGAGTATGAACAATATGACCATATTTTAGTAATTCTACTATTCGCTCATTAGCAATTCCTTCATTAATCCATAATTTGGTAATATGATTTCCAATAATTTCTTCAGTACAGCAATATTTCCACATGTTTAAACAGGAATTATTTATATAAGTCAGATTACCCTGCATATCAGCAATAGCAATACCATTTGCTGTACTCTCAATAGCCAGTTCTTTTATTTTCAACTCTTGTTCTGCTTTTTTTTGATTGGTAATATCTGTTACAGCTCCAAAGGAACCAATGAATTCATGATTTTGGTCAAAACGGGGAGTACCGGTTAAACGTAAATTTTTTTTCTTGTCAGATGAAGTGATAACGGTGACTTCATATGTTGAAACCAGTCCCTGACGTCTCAGTTTGTTGTTTTCTAATAATAATTCAACACTATCTGATGTTAAGTAGGATTTGAAATTGGAACCAATCATTTGCTCTTTTTTTACTTCAAATATCTGGCAGAGAATTTCATTGCAGAAAAAAATATTTTCAAACTCATCAACTATTCCGATCCCTTCATTAATCCCATTAAATACTTCTGATAAAATCTTTTCAGCTTTTATCCGTTCATTTCTTCTATTTCGCAGGTCATCATTTTCCTGTAATAATCGATCCACTTCCTGTTTTAAGTGTGAATTTTCCTTTAATAGCTGATTATATAATTCTTTGTAATCTATCATTGATTTATTTTTATTCATTTTGGATTATTATAATGGAAGTTTTAAAAAACCTCCCCTTTTTACAAAGTTTTTGATAATGAAATATATAAAAAATGTTAAATACCTTTCACTATTATTTTAAATCTTATCAGGATTTAACAGAACAATTTTTGCCACTTTTTTTACCCTGATAAAGAGCCAAATCTGCTCTTCGAATTAAAGAATCAATTGAATCCCCTTGAACATAAGTAGAAATTCCCAATGTTATGGTTGTATTTTTACAAATCACCCCCATGGTACAGGTTTCACTAGCAATCGCCTTGCGGATTTTTTCTGATAACTGATAAGCTTCTTCCATGCCTAAATTCGGTAAAATGATAAAAAACTCTTCACCTCCATATCTACCAATCATACCATTATCTTCTAATATTTCCCAGGCAGTTGAAACCACTGTTTTTAAAACAACATCTCCAAATTGATGGCCATTTTCATCATTAAATTTTTTAAAATCATCAATATCAAATATAATGATTGAAAACTGCTTAGTGCCTCCATTGGCATGATTAATGATTTCATCTAATAATTCTAATATATAGGTACGGTTATTAATTTGAGTTAAACCATCTACACGAGAAATTTTTAAAATTTCATCATTTTTTTTCGTTAATTCACGATTCAAAGATGTTAATTCAGCAGTAAAATCAATCATTCTCTGCTGCATTTCCATTTCTTCCTGCATTTCAACAAAATTCCAAACCAGGCTCTTTTTATGCGGATCTAGATTGTTTTCTACAGTAAAGACAGTTAAATAACAGCGGGTTTCTGTTTCATCATGTTGATTTAAAATAATCACTTCACTTTTTAACTTACCATGCAACAGATGGGTATGTAGCAAATCCAGAGGAACATTTACCGAATGAGTAAAACATTTTATAATATCAGAAACCGTTATTACTTTTTTTTTAAACAAAAATAGATTTTTAGCATAAGAATTGATGAAAAACACTTTTTCATTTGAATTGGAAATAATAATACCCTGATTTAGGTTATTTACCAATTCCTGAAATATCTTAATCTGATTAGCAGACTCAACTATTTTGTTATTGGCTACATTAAGCTGGGCCATAAAGTCAATCATTCGCTGTTTACTTTCCAATTCTTCAGAATAATCTAAAAATAACCAGGAATAATAAGTTTTTTTATTATCTTTTATCTTTCTCACCCGGATATTTACTCTGTTTTCAAAACCACTTTCATGTTGAATGATATCTTCAAAAGATATGGTTCTTTCACATTCTAGAGTTTTAATACTCTGAAAAACCTGGGCATCGTGAAAAGGGATAATATTAAGTATAGATTGGCTTTGAAAATCACTTTCCTTTAATTCCAAAATTTCAATTGCCTGTTCATTTGCTGAAATAATATTCCAGGTTTCATTGGTAATTACCAGTGCATCAGGAAGGGAATTTACAAATTTTTCAATTTCTATAGATAATCCAGACATCTTTCGTCACAATTAATAAAATTTTCGTGTGATATAATTATAGGTCTAAAACTCCGACCTGTCAATCCAAGTCTTTTGTTTCTCATAAATAAATCCCCTTTTTTATATTTTATGGTTGACATTACTACTATAATAGTAGTATACTTTTGATACATATAATTTGTCAGGTATTCATGATTTTTATGCAATATTGACCGATCACCTGGTTAACCAGGAAATACAAGTACAAGGAGATGCTATGGAATTAATTCATAAGATGATACCTCCCAATATTCTTTATTCATTACCAAAGGGGATAAAGTTTATTAATCGGCATGGTAAAGAATTTTTAGTGATCGAAGAATTAACCTGCCCAAAAGGGCATTCTTTATTATCAGAATCCGTGAAAATTCATGGAGAACCTTCAGTCAGACTTCACATGAAAATAGGTGATAAAGAAGGTTTGGTTTTTATTGATTCTTATTGGGGAAGTCATTCAAAACTTTTCAGTTTTATACCTAATATTGATAAAGAAGAAGTTATTGCAGATGTAACCTGTCCTGAATGTGGCGTAAGTTTGGTTGTTGATGAAAAGTGTCATCAAACAGATTGTCATTCAGAAAAAGCCATTGTGTTCCATCTTCCGGGAGATAAAAACAAAATTTATGTTTGTGCCCGTTTAGGTTGTCCGGATCACCGGATAGAAATCGTGGATATTCCTCATATGTATGTGGAAAAAATCAGTGAAATCAATTATTTTGACAACCAGGAAGAAGAAAATCTATTTGAAGGGATATAAACATGGGAAAAAATTTTGCAAAAATTGACAAAGCAGAGTGCAAAGGCTGCAAAGTTTGTGTTTCTGCTTGTCCTAAACATTGTATTCATATTGGATCAGATATTAATCAATTGGGCTACCAATACGCAGTTTTTGAGAGTGATGAATGTACTGCCTGTGGGTTATGTTTTTATTCCTGCCCCGAACCAGGCGCTATTACTGTTTACAAAGATGAATAAATAACAAAGAGGTGAAAAAAGAATGAAAAAACAATTAATGAAAGGCAATGAAGCAGTTATTTATGGAGCTATTTATGGAGGTTCCACTCATTTCTTTGGATACCCCATCACTCCGGCTAGTGAAGTTGCCCATACTGCTGCATTATTATATACAAAAACCGGCCGTCATTTCTTACAGGCCGAGTGTGAAGTCAATGCCATTAACATGGTTTATGGTGCTGCCGGTGCAGGAGTCAGAGTTATGACCGCTTCATCAGGACCAGGGATTGCCTTGATGTCAGAAGGGATTTCTTATATTGCTGGTTCAGAATTACCTGCAGTAGTCGTTGATGTTCAACGTGCCGGACCTGGATTAGGTAATATCTGGCCCGAACAGTCTGATTATAACATGGTTGTGAAAGGTGGAGGACATGGGAACTATAAGAATGTAGTTTTTGCTCCCAATTCTGCTCAGGAAATGTGTGATTTTACTTATAAGGCTTTTCAAATTGCTGATAAATATCGGGTACTAGTTTTTATTTTAACAGATGCTTATATTGGGCAAATGATGGAGCCAGTCGCTTTACCAGAAAAACCCATAGAAGCACCTCGTCATGATTGGGCTTTATATGCAGATAAAGAAAGCCGTAAAAACTTAATCACATCTATTTTTATGAGCCCAACCAGTCAGCAAGGTCACAATATACACTTACAAGAAAAATATGCCAAAATTGAAAAAGATGTACTGGATTATGAAGAAATTATGATGGATGATGCAGACCTAGTATACGTTGCTTATGGTATTAGTGCCAGAGTATGTTTAACAGCAGTTCGGGCATTAAGAGTACAAGGTAAAAAAGTCGGTATGCTCCGTTTAAAAACTCTTTTTCCTTTTCCAAATAATAAGTTAAAGGATTTAGCTGCTCAAAACAAAACCATCAGCGTCGTTGAATTATCAAACGGGCAGATGGCTAATGATGTAGACCTGGCAGTCAATGGAAAAACCACAGTTCATCGTTACTTATGGATGGGTGGAGTGGTTCCTTCCACAGAAGAATTAGTCGCAAGAACATTAAAGGATTTATAAGAGGTACACCTATGATAAAACATCAAAAACCAGCTTCTTTTTATGATACATACGAAAGAAAAGGCCCGGGCAATCGGGTCGTACATTACTGTCCAGGTTGTGGACATGGAACAGTCCATAAAATGATAGCCGAAGCTATTTCCGATCTGGGAATTCAGGATAAAACTGTGTTCTGCTCACCAGTAGGCTGTAGTGTTTTTGGATATTACTATTTTGATACAGGCAACATCCAGTGTGCTCATGGTAGAGCTCCTGCAGTTGCTACAGCAGTGAGAAGATCACGTGATTCTGTAGTGATTTCCTATCAGGGAGATGGAGACTTAGCGGGAATTGGTATGAGCGGAATCGTACATGCTGCCAATCGTGGTGAAAAGATTGTTGTTATCTTTATCAATAACGCTATTTATGGTATGACTGGCGGCCAGATGGCTCCAACCACTTTGATTAATCAAAAAACCCAAACCACACCCTTAGGAAGATCTTTTGAACGTGATGGTAATCCAATTGGAATGTGTGAGCTAATGAATTCTATTAAAGCTCCTATTTACATAGAAAGAACATCTTTAGCTACACCAGCAAAAGTCATGAAAACAAGAAATGTTGTTCGTAAAGCTTTACAATATCAGGCAGAGAACAAAGGTTTTGCTTTTGTAGAAATTTTAGCACCTTGTCCTATCCAATGGAAAATGACACCAATGGAAGGGAGAAAATGGATAGAAGAACATCTGGAACCAGTATTCCCGGTACAAAAATTTAGAGATATGGAAGATACTGAATCACCAGCAGAAGAAAATGCTATTCCAACACTTAAAGGAAATGATTTAATCGATTTCTTTCATACCATTAAAGATGTTGATATTACAGCAGGCAAAAAAGATATTTCCGATCAATTGATTAAAATTGCCGGTTTTGGGGGTCAAGGTGTTCTGTCTGCAGGAGTTTTACTGGCCAATTGTGTCATCAAAGAAGGTCTAAACTCAACTTGGCTACCTTCCTATGGCCCTGAGATGCGTGGTGGTACAGCGAATGCTAATGTTATTATTTCTCAACATGAGATTGGTTCTCCAGTAGTAGACTATCCAAATGTCTTAATAGCAATGAATGGCCCTTCGCTAGATGCTTTTGAAGATAAGGTTCAAAAAGATGGCTTAATTGTCGTCAATTCATCATTAGTTTCCAGAAAAGTAAAAAGAAATGATGTAAGAGCCATTTACATACCTGCAACAGAAATTGCCGGTAAATTAGGATTTTTAGCTACTGCTAATGTTATTATGTTAGCAGCCTATTTAACTGAAAACAAGATTATTGATATGGATACCATTAAAAAGGTAATCCCTCTTTCCATCAAGAAAAAACAATATGTGGATATCAATTTAAAAGCTCTGGAAGAAGGAATGAAATACCATGCAGAAAATAAATCCTAATGATTACGAAACTCTGATATTAGTTCTCAATCCTGGATCAACTTCTACCAAAGTCGCTCTTTTTGATGGAGATAAAGAAGTCCTTGCTGAGACTATACGTCATAGTGCTGAGGATATTTCAGGCTTTAAAAAAATTATTGATCAGAAAGATTTTCGCTATAATGTGATAAAAAAATTTATTTCTGAAAACGGTATAACGAATGTCAAAGCTGTTGTTGGCCGTGGAGGTTTAATTCGTCCAGTAGAAAGTGGTGTATATGAAGTCAATCAAAATATGATTGATGATTTAGCAACCGGTAAATATAAAGAGCATGCCAGCAATCTGGGCGGTATCATTGCCCATCAATTAGCTACTGATTTTGGGTGTAAGGCATATATTGTTGATCCAGTTGTAGTTGATGAAATGGATGAGGTTGCCAGGGTTTCAGGTATGCCTGAACTGGAACGAAAAAGTATCTTTCATGCCCTCAACCAGAAATCCTCTGCTCGTCAGGCAGCAGCTCAGCTAGGGAAATCCTATGCTGAGTGTAACTTCATAGTTGCTCATATGGGAGGCGGTGTTTCAGTTGGTGCACATTGCCAGGGACGAGTCATTGACGTAAATAATGCCCTGGATGGAGAAGGCCCCTTTTCTCCCGAACGAACCGGGGGCTTACCTGTCGGCGATTTGCTAAAAATGTGTTATGAAAAAAATCTCTCTTTAGCAGATGTGAAAAAGAAAATCGTTGGTAAAGGCGGTGTGGTTGCCTATTTAGGCACCAATAATATGCAGGAAGTTGAAGAGATGATTGCCAAAGGCAATGTTAAAGCCAAATTGATTTATGAAGCTTTAATCTATCAGATCAGTAAAGAAATCGCAGCTCATGGTGCTACTTTAAAAGGTAAAGTCGATGCTGTTATTTTAACTGGTGGAATTGCTTATAATGAAGACTTAGTGAATAAGATCAAAGAACGGATAAATTTTCTCGGACAGGTAATTGTTATACCCGGTGAAAGAGAAATGGTATCACTAGCCAGCAATATCAATCTCATTCTACAGAACAAAACAGAGAGCAGGGTGTATTAAAATGAAACTCAACGATCTTATACAAGCATATCCTGTTGGGCAACGAAAAAAAGTTGTTGTACCAAAAGCAAATAATGAAGAAATCATCCATTGTATTGGAGATGCTATTTCAAAAAAACTGGCTGATTTTATCCTGATTGGAGAGAAAGATAAAATATTAAAAGTTGCTGCTGATCATCAGATAGATATCAGTCAGGCTGAATTTGTTGAAGAAGCAGATGATGCTGAGGCTTGTCAGTTAGCTGCTCGTTTATGTAAAGAGGGTAAAGCTGATGTTCTGATGAAAGGTTTGGTGCAAACATCAACTTTCACTAAAGCGATTTTAAATAAGGAAATTGGCTTAATAGAGGACGGCAGACTGATCAGCCATGTTTCTGTTTTTGAATTACCTGGTTTTGAACAATTAGTGTTTTTAACAGATGCTGCCATTAATATCGCTCCTGATGTTCAAGATAAAGGACGAATTTTAAAAAATGTACTGACTATGACCGAAAAATTTGGCATCAGCCAGCCCAAAGTTGCCGCTCTTTCAGCTGTTGAAAAAGTCAGCCCAAAAATGCAGAGTACAGTTGATGCAGATGAATTAGCAAAAATGGCTGAAAAAGGGGAATTTGGAAATGTTCTCCTGGAGGGACCTTTAGCTTTTGATGCTGCTATCTCCAGAGAAGCTGCCGAGATCAAAGGAATTTCCAGTCAGATTGCTGGCTCTCCAGATATTTTACTTTGTCCAAATATTGAAGCAGCGAATATGCTCTACAAGTGTTTAACGAAATTACTTCATGCACCAGTAGCTGGTACTTTGGTAGGTGTCAATGTACCAGTAGTTCTGACATCTCGAGCTGATTCAGAAGAGACTAAATTACTATCCTTAGGTCTGGGCATTAAATTAGCTCATTAGTTATACATAGATCAGTGATTAAAAACGATCCATTCCACCATTTTTTATTTTAATCACTAGAAAAAGAGGTGACTAGTTCACCTCTTTTTTTCTTGCTAAATCAAAAGTATTTCTGTATATTAAGATGAAGTACAAATTCTAACTCTAAAGAAAAATCCAGAATTTGTCAGGAGAATGAAATATGGATATAAAAAAGGGACAAAAATGGAATGCCAATGAAAGTGGTTGTTTCATAACAGAAGTTTTTAATCCCAAAAACTCAAATCTAAACTGGTTAAGTTTAGCTGAAATGGAATTATTCGGAGTCAGCTCTTCACCTGAACTTTGTTTTAAAAAAGAAGAAGTATTAATTTTTAATCTGAAAGAAGAGGTGATTGTATACATTGATGATATGCAGTATACATTAAACCATTATGATGTACTCTATATTCCGATTGATACTCCTTTTTGGATAGAACAAAAAGAAGAAGATGAAGCATGGCTTTATTTATATCGAGCGACTGGTGAGGTCAAATATGATGTGTGGCATTCAAAATGGTCTGAAATGAAAAAAAACAAAGAGCGTATCCGATACCTTAACAAAAAAGAAGTATATCTGATGTTTGATGTAGCTGAGAAAGCGAATAAATTTATGGCTGGATATACTTTTTATGAATCAGAAACCCGGGCCTGGCCGCCTCATAACCATACGGATCAGGAAGAGTGCTATAGTTTTATTGAAGGCTCCGGAGCAATGGCTGTTTATGAAAAAGATGATGAAATGACCTTTGTAAAATCAGTGGAAATTGGAGATCATATTACTATTCCTCTCATGACTTATCATCCTGTTTTTAGTCATGAAGAACCACTCTGCTTTATCTGGTGTATTGCCGGAGAACGGTACTGGGTAGGTGACAAGAACAAAGATTTTATGGATGCAAAA
>JAKSBL010000185.1 GCA_022361115.1 Spirochaetota bacterium
TATCGTCCTTACACCTGGCAATCAGAAGAAATAGCCAGTATTACCTATCAATTAGCAGCTCAGAAATGCCATGTAATTATTGGCACCCGCGAAGAATTTGAAGTCATGGAACGGTTCTGTCAGACTCCAGTTCTTTCTGATGAGCAGATAGCAGAGAAATGGTTAAAACAGGGAACCCGGATCATCATTATTAAACATGGCAAAGCTGGTTCACATGCTTTTAGTCAGGATCATGAACCCGTAAAACATGGTATTTTCCCTGGGAAGTTAAAAAAAACCTATGGAGCCGGAGATGCTTTTGCCTCAGGTTTTATATATGGAATGTTGGAAAAATACAGTCTGGTTCAATCTCTTGGAATTGGTAGTGCAGCAGCATCTATTAATATTTCCAGGGATACCTGTACTGAAGCAATGCCAAGGGTTGATGAACTGAAACCACTACTGAATTATTTGGTGTAGTGTCAATGAAAGATTTTAAAAAAATCATTAAGGAAACTTCTCGAAGTAATCGTATTGTTGCTGGATTTAATGTATTTGGATATGAAGAAGCAATTTCAGTGGTCAAAGCTGCTGAATCGATTCATGCTCCAGTTATATTGATGACTAACAAATTTGCAGTAAACCATATGCCTGTTGAGTATTGGGGATTATTGCTGAAGAAGATTGCAGATGATGCTAAAGTGCCGGTTTGTGTTCATTTAGATCACACCCAGGATCCTGATATCATTGCCAGGGCAATTCATTCTGGTTATGATTCTGTTATGTATGATGGATCTCAGCTTCCTCTAAATGATAATATTTATTACACCAGGGAAATGGTTGATTATGCTCATAAACACAATATTATGATAGAAGGAGAAATAGGATCAGTTGGTTATAGCGACTTATCAGAAAATATTTACAAGAGTCAATTCACGGATCCAGAAGAAGCCGGATATTTTGCAGAAAAATCAGGGGTGGATATGCTGGCAGTTGCCATTGGCACAATACATAAACTCGATAAACCTAATGCTGAAATCCAGTTTGACCGAATTGCTGAAATTGAAAAAGCAACGGATATTCCTTTAGTCATCCATGGCTTTTCTGGTGTTAAAACAGAAGATATTCGGTATTTAAAGGGGCATCAGATTGGGAAAGTCAATATTGGTACTGCCATTCGCCAGGCAATGGGGTATGTGCTTCGAGATGGATATATCAATAATCCAGGGGTATATGATCGAATGGCTTTTATGGCAGATGCAATAGAAGCAGCAAAAATTCAAGCTGAGAATAAAATCAGGCAACTATGGTATGAATAACATCATAATGGAGGTACAAAGATGTGTGCAGTAAAAATCCGAAATAAATCAGGTTTTAGGGCTGGTTTCAATGAAATTGTCACTCAAAAAGGGTCTTATAACGAGTATTTGATGGATTTTGCTATGCTAAAACTAGAGCAGGACCAGTTTTATGAAAACCAGCTTGGCCAAGAACGAGCTTTTTTACTCATTTATGGTAAGGTACAATTTGAATGGAACGAACAAAACCAAGAAGTCAACCGTCCTAATTTTTATGACTATGATCCCTATTGTCTCCATACACCAGCTGGAGTAAAAGTAAAAATAACCGGGCTTTCAGCAGATGCAGAGATTGCTGTTCATCAAACGGAGAATGAAAAAACCTTTGCTGCCAGGTTATTAACTCCTGATGACATCCGAATCGAAATCCGTGGTAAAGGAACCATGCAAGGGACAGGGGAACGGTTAGTACGTACCATTATTGATCATGGAATGAACCCACAGGCAAATCTTATGCTGGGAGAAGATATGCATTATCCAGGTAGATGGGCTGGATTTCCTTCCCACTACCATCCTCAACCAGAAATTTATTATTATAAGTTTTATCCCCAACAGGGATTTGGCTTGATGAAACTGGGGAATGAGGGAGTGTTGATGGAACAAAATGATACAGTCCTGATTCCTCCCAATCAAGACCATCCACAAGTTGCCGCACCCGGCTATGGAATGTATTTTTTATGGGTAATTCGCCACCTGGAAGGAAATCCCTATCTGCAACCAATCTTTGTAGATGAACATCTCTGGACAGAGCAGACAGATGCTGATATCTGGATGCCGAAAGATGACAAGAAATAATGAAGAAAAAGTTGGATGTGATTTCATTTTTAAAACTGAACATTGGCTTACATGGTACACATTGAGAATGTTATAGGTTTATCTTTAGTCAATATTATTTAACCTGTTTTGGGTATTTGGAGGATTTTTAATATGTTTAATGAAGAAAAAAGATTAAGTAAGGCCCTGCGTTGGGGTATGATCGGTGGTGGACGGGGTAGTCAAATTGGATACATCCATCGGGCAGCTGCGGAACGTGATCATTTTTTTCAGTTAGTAGCCGGCTCTTTTGATATCAATCCGCAAAAATGTGTTGATTTTGGAACCAATATTGGGATTGATCCAGAACGTTGCTATCCTGACTATAGAACGATGTTTGCAGAAGAGGCTAAGCGTAAAGATGGGATCCAAGTCGTATCCATTGCCACTCCCAATAAATTTCATTACCAGATGTGTAAAGCTGCTCTGCAATCAGGTTTACATGTGATTTGTGAAAAACCCCTTTGTTTTACTGTCTCAGAGGCAAATGAACTAAAGATTCTTTCTGAGAACAGGGGACGCGTTATTGGGATTACATATGGTTACACTGGTTACCAGATGGTACATCAAGCTCGAAAAATGATTGAAAGCGGTGACTTAGGGGATATTCGAATTATTAATATGCAGTTCGCCCACGGCTGGCATTCGACAGAAATAGAAGCGAATGATCCTGGAACAAAATGGCGAGTCAGCCCTGAAATAGCCGGGCCAAGTTATGTATTGGGAGATATTGGAACTCATGCTTATTATTTAGCAGAAGTCATGGTTCCTAACCTTAAAGTGAAAGAACTGGTGTGTAGCCGACAAAGCTTTATTACCAGCCGTGCACCTTTAGAAGATAATGCCCATGTGATATTTCACTTTGAAGGGGGTGCAGTTGGTACTCTCTGGGCTAGTTGTGTGAATGCGGGGGCCATTCATGAGCAAAAAATTCGGGTTGTAGGTTCTAAAGCTTCCCTTGAATGGTGGGATGAACACCCTAACCAATTAGCCTATGAAGTTCAGGGACAACCAAAGCAGATTTTGGACCGTGGACACAGCTACTTATATAATGCTGATCCTGCTGTAGGAGTCAACCGCATTGGAGCAGGACATGCTGAAGGCCTTTTTGAATCCTGGGCTAATTTGTATCACCGATTTGGATTAGCGATGGATGCAAAAAACAAAGGTGATCAGGCCTTGCTGGATAATTTTTGGTATCCTGATATCCATGCTGGTATCGAAGGGGTTCGTCTGATAGAAAAATGTATCGAATCAGCAGATAATGGTTGTAAATGGGTATCATATGACTAAATAGTTAGGATTTGCTTAATGGTCTAAACATTCTTTTCTTGTAATCTAACTAGTTTTTTCAGGTGTTTACCTGAACTCTTTCCTTATTAATGTATAGATTCTTTTTTGATTCTGAACTCTGGCCTTTGTCCAACCAAATAGCCGGATGAACTGAGTATTTACCTGTTTTAAAAATATGTCGGTCATAAAGATACTAGACGGAAACCAATATAAATAAAAACTATCCATAACAATTTTGTCAACTTTATACTACATATTTTGTTAAAAATAACTGACTTTTTTCATTAAGAAATCATGACAGTTTTTTTTGTCATTTTGTGAAATACTTAATAGTGAGTCAGTTTTTTTTAGAGTAATAAATCTATTTGGATATTCAGGTTCAATTTAAAAAAAAACCAAAGGTATCAGGATTTGCTGATAAGGAGAAGAGATATGAATCAAAAAAACCTTTTAGCAGGTAAAAAAATACTAATAGTGGATGATGAAGCTCCAATTTTAAAGGCTCTGTCCAGAGAACTGCATTTTTTTATGAAAGAAAAAGAGATGACCCTCATAACCAGCCAATCACCTGTTGAGGCAATTGAACTAGTAAAAGAAGATGCAAATGATATTGTTATGATTATATCAGATCAAAAAATGCCTGAGATGAATGGAAGCGATTTATTAGCCGAGATAAAACAGATCAGGTCAGATCTTATTTTTATCATCCTCACTGGTTATGCAGATATTGAGGAGGTGATCAAAAGTATAAAAGTGGGTATCATATCTTATATTTTAAAACCCTGGCAAAAAGAACATTTGCTGGGAGAAATTACTAAAGGGCTGGAACTATTTGTACTCCGAAAACAAAATATAGAAAACCAGAAAAGGTTAACTGAAGAACTAAAATGGGCTGGAGAACTTCAGAATAAACTGCTGAAGATCGAAATTCCTCAGAGTGAACAAGTAAAATTTCAGGTTTCTTATCTGCCTCAACCGGATTTACAATGTGGTGGGGATTATTATGATGTTTTTAAAATGAAAAATGAAAAATACCTGGTGATTTTAGGAGATGTAACAGGCCATGGTGTCAAAGCCGCTTTTTTGACTGTTTTTTTAAAATCCATTATCTTTCAAGAATACATAAAATTTCATTTACATGATCTGGAACTGGATAACTTTTTGTACTGGTTAAATAACCGGGTATGTGACTTACTGCGAAATGTTTCAGATATGATGATTCCTTTTTCAGCCTTGATTGTTGATGTTGTTCATAAACAACTGGATTATTGTTGTGCCGGAGATATTCCGATTTATCATTTGAGAAACCAGGAAGTCAATCCCCTGATGACTGAAGGAGTACCCCTGGGTTTTCAAAAAAAATCATACTATCAAAAATCCCAGATTAATATTACGAATTTAGACCGGATTATCATTTTTACTGATGGATTATTTGAAAAAAGTAAGCCCGATCAGGGTACTCTTACCAAGGATTTTTATAAATTATTAACGATTTGCCATAATCTAACCAGTGATTTTAATCAGACCTTAATCAAACAGGTAAAAGAAAAACTGGGAATTGAGAAGTTTTCTGATGATGCAACTTTAATCTCCATTAATCTGAATAATCTGATAGGACAAAGCTTATGAAAACTAAGTATCATATATTATTTGTTGATGATGAAAAAAACATTTTGAGCTCTTTGAAAAGGATTTTTTTTCAGAAAAAAGATTATCAAATCTATACTGCATCCAGCGGTGCAGAAGCATTGGAAATTTTAGAGGCCAACCCGATTGATATCCTAATATCTGATCAAAAAATGCCGGGCATAAAAGGCACGGAACTGTTAAAAAGAACTAAAGCTGATTATCCCAATACTTTACGGATCCTGTTAACTGGTTATGCAGATGTTCAGTCATCTATTGAAGCTATTAATAAAGGAGAGGTTTATCGCTATTTAACCAAACCCTGGAACGATGAAGAACTAAAAATGACAATCAAGAAAGTTACTGAGTTTTTGGATTTAAAAAGGAAAAATGCAGAAATGGAAGCAAAAATTAGAAAGCAAAATAAAGATTTGGCCATTTTAACGAAAAAACTGGATGAAAAAGTCAAAGAAAGGACAGCTGAACTGGAAAAATCCCTGGAAATGCAAACTAAAATCGGTTTGGTATTAAAACAAAATGTTACTGATAGCATTTCCTTATTGCTTAATATTTTGTCCCATAAAAATGAACAATTAGCTGCCCATTCATTAAGAGTCGGGGAAATGACAGAGCAATTAACCCAGTATATCAGGTTAAATCCAAAAGATAGTGGTTTGATTTATGATGCAGCTTTACTACATGATATTGGATTGTTGGACTTTAATTCCTATCTCTTTAATAAACCTATGGCCGAGTACCCGGATGAGGATTTAAAAGCCTATTACCAGCACCCGGTAATTGGGGAAAACATTATTATTACCCTCCGAAATTTTAAAACCATTGCTAAAATAGTTCGTCATCATCATGAAAATGCAAATGGGTCGGGGTTTCCTGATGGTATTTATGGTAACCAGATTCCTTTAGGCTCCCGTATTATCAGGATCATTAATGAGTATGATAACCTGATTTATCGATCCGATATGAGTTTCACCAATAGCCTCAACACCTTATTAAATCAAAATATCTATTATGAGCAGGATATCCTCTTTAAATTTGCAGAACTGGTTAAACATTTTTACCTCCCCTTTGATAATAAAAATAAAATGAAAGTGAAAATAGCAGATTTACAAACCGGTATGCTATTAGCAGAATCGATTTTTCTTGGTGACAAAGGATTACTGATTCCTCATGGAATGTTGATTACAGAAAAAGTATTGAGCAAAATATCCTCATTAAATCAATTGATAAACCAGGAACAAAGACTATCAATAATTTGGTAAAAGGAGACTGTTTTGAGTCATCATTCTGAAAATGTTAATGATCAAACTGATTTGCTTAAATATCAAACTCTTTTTGAGTTATCAGGCAATATCATCTATTTCAGTAATCTGGATGGAACTATTAACAGCATTAACCAGGCCGGATTAGAATTATTTGGTTTTCAAAAAGAAGAAGAGATAATTGGAAAAAGTATAATTGATTATTATTTAAATAAGCAAGACAGAATATATTTTGAGGATCATATTAAGCAAAACGGCTCCATCCATGATTTTGAACTAATCCTAGAAATCAATAATGAAAAAAAAATTGTTTTGGAATCAGCCGTAGCCATCAAAGATCAATCAGGCAAACTGGTCGAGATTGGTAGTATTATAAAAAATATTACTGAACATATTAATGACAAAAAGGTTGTTTTAGACATGACTGTAGAACTCAGCGAAGCATATGAAAAAATGAAAGAACTGCAAAGCCAGTTGGTTAATAAGGAAAAAATGGCTGGAATTGGCCAATTGGCTGCTGGTGTGGCCCATGAGATCAATAATCCCTTAGGATTTATCAAAAGTAATCATGAAACATTAAAAAAATATATTGCTGAATTTTTTCAATATCAAAAAATTTTAGAATCATTTATCAATAAATTATCAAAAAACCAAAGCCCTATACTACAGCAAGCAATAACAAAAATCATTCAATATCAAACCGACCACCAGATTAGTTTTATTAATCATGATACAGAAGAACTATTATCAGAAGATCAGGAAGGATTTGAAAGGATCATTACTATCATTGATAATTTAAAATCCTTTTCCCGTATCAATAGCAACCGTGAAATTGAACAAAAGAATTTTAATCAGTTAATTGATACAACTTTAATAGTAGCAAGAAATGAGTATAAATATTGTGCAGAAATCGAAAAAGAATTAGGAAATCTTCCTCAAATTGAAATTGTGGTAGGCGAGATAAATCAGGTATTGCTGAATATCATCGTCAATGCAGCTCAGGCAATTAATAGTCAATGTGAGAAGGAGAGAGGGGTAATAAAAATATTAACCTATGCAGAAAAGGATCATGTTATCTGCCAAATTATTGATAATGGGCCAGGAATTGAACCTGATCAGTTAGGGCAAATATTTAATCCCTTTTTTACTACTAAAGAAGAAGGCAAAGGGACAGGATTAGGCTTAAATATATCATATGATATTATTGTCAATAAACACAAAGGAGAGCTATTAGTTGATAGTCAGTTAGGTAAGGGGACTACTTTTACTATTAAAATACCTATAAAATATTTAGGGGATGAAAATGGAGATTAACGGTTACCTAAAAAAGCTAATAATTTCAATAATTTCAATTTTGGTTTATTTAATTCCTTTTTCTATTTTTTATAATCCGATTGGAGGGCTTTTAACTGTTTTATTATTTGTACCTGCTATTGTTATACCTTATCAATATGGAATTTATAGAGGCATAATAGCTGGAATTGGTTTAAGTGTTTTGCATTTAGTACTTGTCAGTTATTTAAGAAATACAACTATATACGATTTATTTTCTCTTGGAACAACAAGAGTTGGCATTATTAGTGTAATTGCCATTACTTTTGTAACGGGAATCATTAGTACATCTAATAAAAAGTTGCAAAAGGAAATAAAGAGAAAAATCATAATAGAAGAAAAGTTGAGAAAAAGACAATCTCAATTATTATTATCTGAAAATTTAATCGCAATTGGCCAACTAGCAGCAGGAATTGCTCATGAGATTAACAATCCTTTGGGAGTTATTTCTAGTAATTATCACACATTTAAAAAGTATACCTCTGAAATAGGGAAATATAGAAAATCATTAGAATCCTTAGTAGTAAGTGATAAATTGCCAATTTTAAAAAATCAATATGATATAGATTTTATCGATAATGATATTGATGATCTATTGATGGATAACTTTTTAGCATTAGATAAAATAAAGCAAATTATTGAAAGTTTGAGAAGGTTTACCACAGTAGATGAAAAAGAGAAACGAGTGGTTTTTGATATCTCAAAGATAATAGATGATATCCTGCTTATTTTGAATGAAAAACATAAAAATATAACTATTAGGAAGGAATATCAGCAAATACCGAATATATCGATCGATGTATATGAAATGAATCAAACTCTTTATCAAATTATCTTAAATGCCATCCAGGCAATCAATGATATTAAAAAACAAGATGGGATAATTAATATTTCTCTTGAGAACAAGCATGATTATCTTTATTTAAAAATTAAAGATAACGGGAAAGGGATAAAGCCTGAAATCCTAAAAAAAATTTTTAATCCATTTTATACTACTCGTAAAATTGGAGATGGACAAGGATTAGGCTTATATATAGCACACAATACAATAGTAAATCAACATAAAGGAAAAATTAATATTAAAAGTAAACTGGAGAAAGGGACTGAAGTGATGATTAGTCTGCCCTATCAAACATTGTCAAATTAATGGCGAGTGGATGGAATATATTACTTGCATATTTATTCACTTTTATGATTATTCAAAGGAAAATCAATTTTTACCTGGATAAGCTCTTCTTTTTCTTTGGATAATTCAATATTTCCATTATATTTATCAACGATTAATTTTGAAATAGGGAGCCCCAGACCTAATCCTTTTTTATGCATAGATATGTGTTGGCCATGTGTAAATTTGTCAAAAATACCTGGCAATAAATCATTGTCAATGTCAATACCAGTATTTGCAACCAAAATGCTAATGTAGCCTTCAGCTTTTATAAGCTTTATTTCTATTTTGCTGTTATTGGGAGAATGGATAACTGCATTTTGGATTATATTAAAAATACATTTATTTATTAATAATTCATTTTTATTTAAATAATAATTTTCAGTATTTGAACTAGCAAAATTAATTTTTATCACTTTCTTAATAATTGTTGGATTTAAAATAGATAAACAATTATCGATTATTTTTTTTAGATCAACTTGTTCATTTGTGTTGAAGTTAAATCCCCCTTGAAGTTTATTTAAGAGGATCATATCATTTATCATTTCACCCAGACGATTGACACCATTTCTAATTTTATTAATGAAAATTTGCAGATTATTTTTATCAATTTGCTGGTTATTTTCCAGTAAACTGGTAAATCCGTTAATGATGGTCAGAGGAGTATTAAATTCATGAGAGATCAGTGTAATAAAATCATCTTTCATCTTATTGAGTTTTTCAAGTTTTAAATTAGCTTCATGCAATTCCCTGGTTTTTTCCTTTACTTTCATACTTAAATTATGGTTTAAATCTTTTAATTTTAGATTTTGATTACGAATTAAATCCTCCATTTTTTTATTTTTATTTAATAAATCAAGATATTCTTTGGCTTTATAGATAATTAATTTTAAATCCTGATTGTTCCAGGGTTTTGTAAGGAATTGATAAACTTGAATTTCATTAATTGCTTGAATAGTTGCTTTGAGATCTGCCTGTCCGGTTAGAATAAACCGAAGTATAGAGGGGTATTTTTTTCTTACTATCCTAAGAAGCTCAATTCCATTCATCCGAGGCATTTGATAATCAGAAATGATCATATCAATGTGACTGTTACACAAGATCTTGAGAGCTTCATCTCCAGA
>JAKSBL010000007.1 GCA_022361115.1 Spirochaetota bacterium
TCATGATTATGATGAAAAAACCCAGAAAGAAGTCAAGGCAAAAATTGCCGAATATCAGGCAGAATTACACAGATTAGCCGGAGAAAAGAAGAATTCTGATCTGCATCCCCAATTATACAGTGAAAACATTGTTGTACCCTGTTTATTTAACTCTGGTTGTGCTATTGGAAAAAAAGGGATAACTTGTTTAGAAATTGACCAGGGAAAAATTGCTTTAATTCACTGGTATGATCAAAATAAACGGAGTAAGAGTACTTATTCAGAATCAGAACCCAAACAAATAGCAGGGACGTCTTTTTACCGAACTGTATTAAAAACCGATACTCTGGATTACTTATTTACTAAAATCAAACTTCTTTCATAATCCAAACTACCAGGTTTGATTGATTTCATTTAGATATTGATAAATGGTATCCTGGCTGCGTGATTTTGGATCTCCTGATCGATATTGATTACTGAGACTGGCGTCTAAAATGCGAGCTTTTCGCTGGTCATTCCAGTGTAAATTAAAAATATCAATAATTTCTTTTTTTAAATCCCGATGATAAATTGGACAGGTTACTTCTACCCGACGGTCAATATTACGAGGCAGAATATCTGCAGAGGAAATATAAACTTCTTCATTTCCATTATTGTTAAAGATAAAATAGCGAGAATGTTCTAGATATTTATCAACAATACTGATCGCTTCAATATTTTCACTCATTCTCTTAACTCCTGGTATTAAAGAAAAAAAGGATCGGATAATGAGACGAATTTTAACTCCTGCATGACTGGCCTGGTAGAGGTTCCTGATAATTTTTCGGTCGGCAAAATTATTCACTTTAATATCAATACTAGCCGGGAGGCCTGCTTGTGCAAATTTGATTTCTCTTTTTATTTTTTCTACTAATTTATCCCGGGTCAGGATAGGTGAAACAATGAGATGATGGTATTGGCCAATATTATAAGTCGTTGTTAAAAAATCAAAAACCTGAGCAACCTCCCGGCCAATTTTTTGGTTTGCTGTTAATAAATATGTATCCGTATAAAGGCGAGCGGTATCTTCATTAAAATTACCCGTTCCAATACAACAGTAGTATTTTTTATGATGTCCTTCTCTACGGGTTACCATACAGAGTTTGGAGTGAATTTTTAATCCCTTAACACCAAAGATTAAATTGATTCTTTCCTCTTTTAATTTACCTGCCCAGTAAATATTTGCTTTTTCATCAAACCGGGCTTGCAATTCTAATATGACAGTTACCCTTTTTCGATTGCGTCTGGCATTGATCAATGCATTGACCACACTGGAAAATTGGGCTAGCCGATATAAAGTGATTTGGATACTTTCTACTTTGGGATCAATGGATGCTTCTCTTAAAAAATCTATTACAGTGTTAAAAGAATGATAGGGAAAGTGTAATAAAATGTCACACCGATTCACAGCTTCAATTACTGTCTCTTGATTTTTTATCTGTCTGGGAATAATTGGGGTGACTGGATTACGAGATTTTACAGGAGCAACCTTGCTAAAGCTCATAAAATCTTTAAAATTGTGATATCGACCGCCTGGTAGACTAAATTCTACTTCTCGTAGATGCAATTTGGAATTTAACATGGAAAATAAATCTTTGGGCATTTTTTTATCATAGACAAAACGGATAATATTTCCCAATTTTCGTTTTTTCAGGCTTTTATTAACCATATTTAAATAGCTGATATTAATATCATCATCCATATCTAAAGCAGCATCCCTGGTTACTTTGATATTATAAGAGTGGTAGGAATCAATATTAAAAAATTTAAAGATAGAAGGGAAGCCATAACGGACTACTTCGTCAATTAACATCACTGCTGTTTCCTCTGGAGGAGATGGAATTTTAATAAAACGGGGTAAAATTTTGGTAGGAATTTCAATCAAGCTGTATTTTTTTGCGGCTGTGGACTTATAGATTTCCACAATAAGATAAAGGGCTTTATCTTTTAATTTTGGAATACGGTAACGTTTATCAATAATCATAGGAAAAATCTTAGGCCGAACTTTTTCATTAAAGTATTTTTTTACAAATTTTTCCTGTTCCTGATTTAAATTGTCATGTTTGACTAAAAAGACTTTATGTTGTGCATATTCTTGCAATATCTGGTTAAAAATCCGTTCAAATTTTTCTCTTTGCTGGTTGACGATCATTTTGATTTCAGATAAAACTTGACCTGGATTATCGTCTTCAAAAGATATTTTTCTTTTTCTGGCCAGGTCTTTTAATCTCTTTAAATTAGCAATACGGACTCGAAAAAATTCATCCAGATTATTGGAATAAATTCCTAAAAACATAATCCTTTCATCCAGAGGAACATCTTTGTCTTCTGCCTCTTGTAAGACCCTTTCATTAAAAGATAACCAGCTTATTTCTTTATTTCTAAATTGATATTCCATAATGTCATGACTCCAGAATGAAAAAAGAAGAATAAAAGCATTGAATTCTCTTTTTAAGTTTTATGTAGTAAACCTTACTTTTTAAATAGTTGCTGTCGCATTATAGGTGATTTTATTTTCTGGACAGCCGATCAAAAAGGTTGTTAAAGACATCTGTTTTAACCTAGTATAGAAAAAAAGTTTTTTCATTTCAATGAGATTTGAGAAAAAAACAAAAAAAACTTGAAAAAAGGTTAAACATGATTTATTATCTATAGTGAATATTCACTGTATGTCATTATAAAGGATTATCCAATGAGCCACAAGAAAAAAACTACAAAAAAACCTAAATTTATGATTGATTTAAAAAATGTCAGAAAGGAATTAGGTTTTACCCAGAAAGATATAAAAAAATTTGGTCAGGCTAGTGTTTCTAAAATTGAATCAAGGAAAGATTTAAAAATTTCTACTATTATAGAATATTTAAATTGTCTGGGTTTACAATTAGAGGTCAATGCTGTGGCTTATGATGAAAATCAACAAGAAATCCAACGGTTTGAGCTTTTGAAAGGGAATCAGGCTAAAGCAAAAAAAAGTGTAAAAAATGAAAAGAAGGGAGAGGGGATTGATGATGAGTAATGTTGATATTATACAAATTAAGAAAAAGAAAATAAAAGGGAAAAAGAAAAACAAAAAAGACACTCCTGATAATGTTGTTAAAGAATATGTAGAGATTACTCCAGTTATTGATTTAGTCGAAAATGATCAAGAGTTTTTAATTATCATTGAAGTTCCTGGTTTGAAAAAGAAAAATATTAAAGTTCGTTTAAGTGCCAACATTCTTACTGTTAAAGGGAAGAAGAAACAAAAATCCCTTAAGAATTGTCAGGATAAGGTTACTGAATGTATTTATGGAGTTTTCCAACGCACTATTACTCTACCTGAAACGGTTCAAACAAAGAAAGTGTTTGGAAGAATGAATAATGGAATATTAACAGTTAAAATTCCTAAGAAGGATTACTTAATACCAGTTAAAGTGAAAGTTAAATAGTTATATTTTTTGAAGAATCGAAAGCTGTTTCTTGTAGTTGGAAACAGCTTTTTTTATTTTTTGCTTGCAAAATTGAAGATGATATTTATAATAACCAGAAGTAAAGAAAAATATGAAAAGTTAAAAATGATCACAGGCCGGGGAA
>JAKSBL010000197.1 GCA_022361115.1 Spirochaetota bacterium
TATCTTTCTTATAGAATATATATATTAAAAGCTCTTTATTATGCCCATAATATTTCCACCATGTTTTACACCAGTCAAAAGACATGTATATTGGGCTTTTACAACTTATTGAAAAAGAATCCCATTTTTCTTTTAAATATTCTACTTTTTTAAATGAATCAAATATTTCAAATTTTCTTAATTCCATTTTTTATATCCCTAAAATCTGAGCTTCTATCTTTTTAATATTTTTTTTAATCTCAATAATTGCTCAGACTGATGAAATTTAATTAATTCTTTGGGAATATTTCTCTTGTGATGAAAAATCATTTGATAAAAATACCCAAATCCCAACATCAAACCACCAACCAGAAAAGGTTTCTTGGTCATTTGAAAAAAGGTCCGAAATACTTGCCACAAAAGATGCCCACCTAAATAATAATCTTTTTGTCCATAATTAAATTTTGCCTGCAATGTACTTTGCTTTTTACCTGTTCCAATTTTTCGATGATGATAACAGCTTGTTTCTAAAAAAGTTTGGGTTTGCCACCCCTTCATTCTAGCTGATGTTACTGCAACCCAGTCAATACCTCCGCCACGAATGGGGATATATCCGCCAATTTCATTAAAACATTCTTTCCTGAACATTTGACAGGCTCCAGAGACATGATGAAGATCACTTAATCCATGTTTTGAACTAACTCCATTTTCTATAAATGGTGTTCCTGCGCAACCTAACTTGTCATTTTCAAAAAATTTTTTCATTAAAAAGGAAAAATAATCTTTTTCAAATGTTATATCCGCATCAAGATTGCCAATAATATCATACTCAAGCTCATTTAATTTTTCATACCCTGCATTAAATGCTGTTACTTTAGCAGCAAATTGTCGATCTCGATGTTCAGGTAAGCGAAGGTACTCTATAAAACTGTGTTCCTTTGCATAATTTTGAATCAGTTCGTCTGTTTTATCAGTAGATCCGTCACTAACAATGATCCACTTTAAAGGCTTGGTTTCCTGAGCAATAACAGACTTTATGGTATTTTCAATAAAATCTTCTTCATTATGAGCTGGAGTTATTAAAACAAATTTTAAAGGAGATTTAGACATTTTTTCTTCCTATTTTAATTTACTGAATAATAAAGTTAATCCCTTATAAGTTGTTGCCTGAGCCCAATGAAGCATTGGGGTTTTTGCCTTTATACCTAAAGGGTACTGACGGTAATAAAAATAACCTTTTTTATCCTGCATATTATCAATTGCCCAATTTGCTGCTTGGATTCCTAAATCCAATGCACTATCATCAAGTGAACTAAAATTTGCTAGAGTTTCTATGGCTTGGCTGATACACTGACTATCAACTGGATAGGTTCTATCATGATAATATTTTGAACGGCCACTGGGTTCAAAAAAATGTTTTTTAAAATATTCAAAACCTTGCAATAGATTATCCTCAAATTGCTTATCTCCGGTACTTTCCATATAACACTTTAAGCTATCCAAATTATAACCCGTATGGAAGTTATCAATCCAATGAAAATGATCCTCTTCTCCATACCACCAGGCCCCATCAGATAATTGTCTTGAGCAGCTATACTGCATGGCAGATTGTGCAACAGTTTTTAACTCATCATCTTTAATAAACTTTGAGGTCCGGGCTAACATGGCAGCCCCTAACATATTAGAATTATGAATGGAACGCTGTGAAAAAGCGACATAACTTAAACAATCTCCACTATCGGTTTTTTCTCTTGGCAATGCTAAAATCCAATCACAAATACTTCTGGCAATATCCAGATGTTTTTGATCATTACTCACTTCATAAGCATCAAGATAAACCTGACCTATTAAACTTGTCCAAACAATAATAGGTTCCAGTTTTTTTAATTTTCCTCCGCGACTGGTAAAATCAAAATGATTACCCCAGCTGTGTTTCTCATAATGAGGCGCTTTGTTCTTATCAAGCCAATCCAATAATGTCAGAGCTTTATCTTTATAACTATTATCTCCAGTTAATTTAAACATGGTTAAATATCCCCAGGCCATATAACCTTTGCCTTTTGTTGATTCCTGGGGTTTCACTCCAAATAAAGGTCGTAAGTTTATGGGACTTTGTCTAACCAATTGCTGTAACAACCTTTCTAAAAATTGATTATAAAAAGTTAATGGCCGAAAATAAGAGGATAAACCATCAAATGGCTCATAGCTTTTATAATTATGATCTTCCACCCATTTTTCTAATTTTTTTAAACTTTCTTGTATTTTTCCTTTTACATTATCCATAGATACTAATATCCTCCAAAATTATTTTATATCGATCATTTTTTTTAACTAAACTGAACCAAATTTCAAAACTTTTTTAAAAGCTTTTTATTAATTTCTCTCTTAGACGCTTAAATAGAACAAAAGGTATTTCATTTCGCCAGGGAGATTTGAATAAAGCCTTCAGACTTTTTAAAATAATCAATCGTCTAAATTTTTTATATATGTTGTGTAATTTTTCCAAAGTTAAATGATTTGACAATAAGATGCATGAGTTTTTAGTTTTTTGAAACTTTATATTAATTAACTCCCAATCCATGTCATCTGAAACTAAATTTTTTTCTTTTGCATAATCCCAAATAACTGTTCCTGGATATGCAGTAAATATATTTACATCAACAAAATCAATTGACATTTCTTTAATAAACCTATAAGTTTGATTGATTTCTTCTTCTGTTTCATCAGGTGCACCAATGATAAAATCACCATTAACTTGTATTCCTGCTGCTTTAAAAAGTTTTATTGCTCTAATATTATCTTCTACTTTTACATTGCCTTTTAAATAATCCAAAGTTTTTTGACAGCCGCTTTCGAGACCCATTTTTACAGAAACAACATTCATTTTTTTCAATACATCAACAACTTCTTTATTAATCGTGTTTGCTCTACACCAACAGGTAAATCTGACTTGGTTGTGATAACCCTTTTGGACCACTCGGTCTGCTATTTCCTTAAGCCGTTTTATATTGCCACTGAAATTTTCATCTGCAAATCGAATAACTTTAGTCCCATTATCAATCACCTCTTTTATCTCTTCAATAACCCTGTTTGCCGAACTATAACGAATTTTTCCCCAGTATTTACTGCAAATACAAAAAACACAATTATAAGCACACCCTCTGGCAGTATAAACATATCCTCGATACGGATAGCCAATAATTTTGCGATAGGGTAAAGGCAAATCTGCAATGTTTTCAATAGGTTCTCGTTGTCTGGTTATTACCAGTTCATTATTTTTACGAAAAACAATACCATCTATAGTATTTAAATATTCCAAATTAAATTCCTGATATTTCTGATAATGTTCTAATAATTCCAGAAAGGTTTGCTCTCCTTCACCAATACAACCAATATCCATTTCTTCAGTCAGGTTATTGGGTAAGGAAGTGATATGAATCCCTCCAATAATAACTGGAATATTGTGCTTTTTTGCTATTTTTGCATAGTGTATAGCATATTTATAATTTTGAGTGACTGAACTTATTGCCACAATATTTGGCTGATAGGAATGAATCACTTTTTTTATTTTATTGTCTGCAAATTTAAAATCAAAAACATTATTTGAGCATTTTTTTTCAACATATGCAGCTAAATATGCAGGCCACAATGGCGGATATCGAGTTTCAACTTCTGAATAGGGATTTACAGTATTTATAAATAGTATCTTTATCATTTTTGTCCCATAATCTCTAGTTTAATCCTTTTCATTAAGGGTATTTGGCTGTTATTTTTGGGCCGATATACCTTATTACAAATCGGGGCAGCAGCTTCCAACCAGTACTAAGAATTTTCCTTTTTAATCCACGTTTTTGATTAAATTCGGTATTAAAAATATTACTGGGAAAGTATTGATAATAATAATTGTGTTTCCGACCACCCCAGCCTAATCGATAAGCAAGTGTTTCATTGCTTTGGGGAATTCTGCCAGAATGAAAAATTTTTATGCCCTCTTCACGAAACTGCTTAATTAACAGCCAGTAAAGGATATAAACTTCATTTATATTTTCTTTTTTGTTGCTCAGTGCAAAAGTAAAAGGAAACGAAACAGTCTCTTTAAATTTTTTAGTTAAAGTTCCTGCTATAATCTTTTTACCTTTTTTTAGAAGTGCAATATCATACATTCCGAAATCTACTAAATCTTTTATCCACTTTTTACTAACACATGGAGTCCCATTTTTATGAAGAAACCCCAATAAACGATGATAAAAAACATCAACCTTTTGATTATCAAAAATTAATTCATATTTATCCAAATCACTATTATTTATTACATCTTGATTTTTTTGATCAAAATTACTAAAAACATCCTCCAAAGAGTCACTTAAATCAAGCTCCTTGTTATAGTAATTATCATCTGTACAAAGGTCAGCACTCTGAATTTGATGTTTATATTGTTTAAGAATTATTTTTTTTATGTTATTTTCTTTACTTATTTTAACTGCTTCTTTTAACAGTAAATCATGCCCCTCCTTATGATTAGCCAGCATTCCTCCTGCAACTGCATAAGCAACCGATAAAAAAGTATCATTCAATTGGTATAAGGGAAAAATACCTTCAATTTTATTATTATTAAATAAAGCTAGCGGAATATATTTGAGGTTATAATTCTTTTGAATAACCTCATTCCACTCATATACATGCCAGGCAATCGAATTCGGATGATGATAAACATAATCATTCCAAAAATTTTTCTCTTTTTCATCAATAATTCTAACTATCACTTCTTATTCCTTCACAACCATTTGATATTTCCCTGAAACCATAGGTTTAATATCAGTCTCATATTGAAACTTAAAATCATCTTCTTTAAAATTATTTTCAATGAGGTAGTTTCGTAAATCATTCTCAGTTTGGTTAGTAAAATTTTTATTTTTAACCAAGCGAATTAACATTGTTTTATCTTTTTTATATATTACCTGAAATCTTTTAATTGCCTGTGCCCTTTTTTCATCCATAAAAGTTCGACACCAGAAATTAGGAGAAATCATTCTATTATCTTTTGTGTAAAATATCTCCCCGGTTCTTCCCAAAAAATTATCAATAACTTGAGTTGTTCGTCCACAATTACAGTACGAGTATTTTGCCTCTCCAATATCACCAGTATGGTATCGAATAAAAGGCATCGGGGTTTTAATCAGGGGAGTCACCAAAAGTTCAGAGAGTCCCTGATGATTGGGAGCTTCATGATTATTTTCAACAATATATTTTTCTTGATTCAGGTGCATCTGTCCTTCAGGACAGAGAGCCGCAATATGTCCAAGCTCACGAGTTCCATAAATATTGGTTACATCGCACTGAAATACGCTTTTTATTAGATTTTTTTCATGATTATATAATGGTGCAGCCCAGGTAATAATCACTTTCAAAGAGACAAGCGGATTTTTCAGCTGATTATTATGAATGTATTCAGCCAAGCTGGTAATA
>JAKSBL010000060.1 GCA_022361115.1 Spirochaetota bacterium
AAAGCAGTATTTTTACAACGCCTCTACTTTGAAGCCATTTTTTCCAAGGGTTTTATGATTACAACTGGATTTGAATATGGTTTTAAGAAACGGATTAATACTGTTGAAAGCAAACCAGAAGATTGGGAAGACACCGGCTTAGACTTTACAAAAAACATCAAAGAGATTTTAACTATTAAGGAAAATCTTCTCCCCTTACATGAAGAAAGTTCTATTGAGGTTATTGAACACTCAAACTGGGCAAATGTTTTTTGCTTTGTAAAAGAATGGGACGAACAAAGAGTATTGGCAGTGATGAATAAAGATACTGAAAGTAAGCAAACTCTAAAATTAATTAATGTACCATACATTCTCAGGGCTAAAAAAATCAAAGATTATTCACCAGACAATAAAGTCAAAGGTCAAATTGAAAGTCTGGATTTATCATTGTTACCCGGTGAAATTAAAATCTTTGCATCAGAAAATCATTGGACAGAGAACACAAAATCAGAAAAACAGGAATAAAACAAACATCAATAAAAGAGTGGTTTTTTACAATTCCTTTGGTTATTACTTCTTTTTCAATTTCTTGCTAACCAACCTACTATTTTTTTTGTTTAAAAATGCAAAAAATTGTTTACATTATTTTATTCGCACCAGAAAATGATATAATGAAGCAAAAAGATTTCATATGAAAAATTATTTTTATTATACAATTTTATTATTTTTCCTTTTCTCATTACAGGCTGTTGAAAACTCCCTCATTCCTGTAAAAGGCGGACGCTTTGAAATGGGTGACTTTAAAAAGAAAGCAGCAAATTCTCGACCCCATGTAGTAGAACTGGATGATTTTTATATCAGCCGTTATGAAATCACCCAGGCAGAATTTCAAAACATTATGAATTATAATCCTTCTTATTATATTGGACCTGACTTACCGGTACATAATATCAGCTGGTATGAAGCAATTGAGTACTGCATTCAACGGAGCATTAAGGAAAAGCTCACACCAGTTTATAAGATTAATAAATCAGAGTTTGATAAATACAATCTATCGCAAGAAGATAAATTAAAGTGGATAGTAGAAGTGAACCATGAAGCAAATGGTTACCGCTTACCAACAGAGGCAGAATGGGAATATGCTGCTCGAGGCGGAAGAGCCCAAAAAGAAAATATGTTTTTATATAGTGGCAGTGATCACCTGGACGAAGTAGGCTGGTTTTATGATAACTCCAGTTTTGGACCACGTCAGGTCGGGTTAAAAAAACCCAACCAACTGGATTTATATGACATGAGTGGGAATCTCTATGAATGGTGCTTTGACTGGTATGGTGAAAACTACTATAAAATCAGCCCCCTCTCTAATCCACAAGGTACAAAATTAGGTATCTATCGAGTTATCCGGGGGGGCTGCTGGCTAAGAGTTGAATCCGCCTGTAGAGTATATTTTAGAAGAGCAACTCATCCTCATGACAAAGAATTCATTATTGGATTTAGAATCGTACGCAACAAATAATTTTACAGCTCATATCAGAAACAAACACTGTAAAGAATTAAATCATGAAATTTTTTCTATCCTCTTGAAAAACCTTTTTTTTCTGTTATACTTATTATTAAGAAAATGTATTATAATTATAAAACAGTTCAATATAGATTTGAAGCAGGTAAAAGGTCACTATTTACAGACTAAGCAACCGATCAGGTAGTTGATTTTCCCTCAGGGAAATCTGCCTGGACATGTGTTTTAGTAAAAGGAGAAAAAAATGGATAGGAATATCCCCCTTGGTGATAAAGGAAATGGTGAAAAATTTAAAGTTCTTTTAGTTGATGATTCAGCTTTTGTTTTAAAACAGTTAAAACAAATTCTTCAATCAGAAGGTTTTGAAATATTAGATACTGCTGAAGATGGAGAAGAGGGATTAGAAAAATTTAAAAAACATTCTGCTGATTTAGACCTAGTTACCCTAGATATAACCATGCCTAAAATGGATGGTATTACCACTTTGGAAAAAATAATTGAATATGATAAAGAAGCGACAGTTATTATGATCAGTGCTTTGGGAAAGGAAGACTTAGTTAAAAAAGCCCTGGTGACTGGTGCAAAAAACTACATTGTAAAACCCTTAAATAGGGAAAAAGTTTTGGAAAGATTGGTTTCTGTTTTAAAAAAATAAATAATATGGAGATTTTAAATGAGAGTTGAATATATTAATCCATTTGTAGAATCATCTGTTAGTGTATTAAAAGAAGTACTAAACCTGGATGTTCAACGAGAACAAATTAGCCTGAAATCTAAAGCAATTCCAGTACTTGAAGTTGCTGTTATTGTTGGCCTGGTTGGTCAGGTTGAAGGTCGCGTGCTCTTTGACATGTCAAAAGAGACAACTCTCAATATTGCCTCCAGGATGAATGAAGAAACGATTACAGAATTCGATGATCTTACTAAAGCTACTATAACCGAACTAGGAAACATGATCACCGGAAGAGCTGTTACCAAGTTATCTGAAATGGGTTATAAATTTGATGTTACCCCTCCTGCCATATTTACCGGACAAAACATGGAAATCAGTGATATTGAGATTGAATCACTGGTTGTTCCAATTGTTTCACCTTTAGGTAGAATAGAAATAAATGTAGCATTAAGAGAAAAATAACATTTTTAAATCCTCTACTATTGACATTCCTCTTTAATATCATATACTATCGACTATACTCAAATGAAGGATGGAAATCATGAATCATTTAAAGGAATTTGATCCTGATCTCTTTGCGGCAATGGATAAGGAGCTTTATCGGGAAAAATATCAACTGGAAATGATTGCCAGTGAAAATATTGTTAGTAATCGAGTTTTAGAGGCCCAGGGTAGTGTACTAACGAATAAATATGCAGAAGGGTATCCAGCCAAACGCTATTATGGCGGATGTGAATTTGTAGATCTGGCTGAAGAGTTGGCCATTGAACGGGCTAAAGAGTTATTTAAATGTGAATTTGCCAATGTACAACCTCACTCTGGAAGCCAGGCTAATATGGGTGTTTATTTAAGTGTTTTAAAACCAGGCGATAAAATTATGGGCATGAACCTCTCACATGGTGGACACCTAACCCATGGCTCTCCAGTTAATTTTAGTGGAAAACTATTTGAAGTTATATTTTATGGAGTCAATCCAGAAACAGAAACAATAGACTATGACCAGATGGCAGAGCTAGCTCAAAAAGAAAAACCAAAACTTATCATTGCTGGTGCCAGTGCCTATCCTAGAACTATTGACTTTAAAAAATTTAGAGAAATAGCTGATTCTGTTGATGCATACTTAGTGACAGATATGGCTCATATAGCAGGGTTAGTAGCAACTGGTTTACATCCTAGCCCATTACCTCATTCTCATTTTGTTACCAGTACAACCCATAAAACTTTACGAGGCCCAAGAGGTGGTTTAATTTTAATGGGTCAGGATTTTCTTAATAAAATGGGAGTTGTCGCTCCTAAATCAGGCCGGGTAAAAAACATGAGTGAATTAATCAATTCAACTATTTTCCCAGGAATTCAGGGAGGACCATTAATGCATGTTATTGCAGCCAAAGCTGTTGCCTTTAAGGAAGCTTTACAGCCAGAATTCAAATCCTATCAGGAACAGGTCATTAAAAACTGTCAGGCATTAGCAAAAGCCCTGACAGATAATGGTTTTCGATTAGTATCAGGTGGTTCCGATAATCATTTATTGCTCGTTGATCTAACATCAAAAGATGTAAGTGGTAAAAAATTTGAAAAAGCTCTGGACCAGGCTGGTATTACTGTTAATAAAAATGGTATTCCATTTGATCAAAAACCACCAACTGTCACCAGTGGTATAAGAGTTGGTACTCCTGCTTTAACCAGCCGCGGTATGAAAGAAAAAGAAATGGAGATCATTGCCGGATGGTATAATGAAATTATTTCTGATATTGATAACACTGAAAAACAGGCTGCGATTAAAGCAGAAGTTAAAAAACTTTGTGAAGAATTTCCAGTTTATTAAATAGATAATAGATAAAAAAGATTTCTGTATAAACAGAAATCTTTTTTTATTATAAACTAAAGCAACCGAACATTTGGTTAATCTTTTCAATCATTATTGACACTTATAATTGATAAATATCCTGATATTTGTCATCTAAATATTTCATAAAATAATCTGATTTCAGATTTTCTCCACTAATTTTATTTACTAATTCCTCAGTTGAGTACATATTTCCCATCTGGTATACCTTTGCCTTCATCCATTCTTTAATCTTTGTAAATTTATCACCAGAGAAATTGACTAAATCTGGAATATCCTTCTGCATAGCTTGATATATTTGAGCTGAAATTAGGTTACCTAATGTATAGGTTGGAAAATAACCAAATAATCCTGCTGACCAATGAATATCTTGCAAATAACCTTCTTTTTTACTGGCTGGATAAAAATCAAAAAGTGATTTAGTTGTTTCATTCCAGTATTCTTCCAGATCCATGACTTTTAAAGTTCCATTGATAATTTTGTTCTCAACTTCAGTTCGTAATAAAATATGAAGATTGTAAGTTACTTCATCTGCTTCAATTCGTATCGGAGAAAGTTTTACCTGATTAACAGCCTGATAAAACTGCTCAACTTTTACCTGCTCAAGATTTTGAGGAAAAACTTTCTGAATATGGGGAAAATAATGTTCCCAGAAACCTCTACTACGGCCTACGATATTTTCATAAAAACGGGATTGAGACTCATGCAGAGAAAGTGACAAGAGGTTAGCACAGGGTGAATATTCCAGAGCCTCACAAACTCCTAGTTCATATAAAGCATGACCAGTTTCATGAATAGTGGAAAAAAATCCATCCATCACATTGTTTTCTTTTAAATTAGTAGTTATCCGAACATCAAATACTCCAATATTTGTAGTAAATGGATGAACAGAATAATCCTGACGAAAACTTTCTAAATCTATACCCATTTGTTCTAAAATGAAGAGCCCAAAATCCCATTGCTTTTGAACATCATAGCTTTTATTTAAAAAATCTGTATTAATCGTTACAGATGATTTATTAATTTTTTGAATAAACTCAACCAACTGCCCTTTTAATTCTTCAAATAATGGAGCAATAAAGGAATACTTTAAATTTGGATCATAATCGTCTAATAAAGCATCATAAGGGTTGTTTTTATAACCAATGGTATTTGCATAGCGAATTTTTAAATCAATAATTTTAATCAGTAATTTCTTGTACTCCCTATCATCACCAGTCTCTCGGGCTTTTTCCCATTCATCCTGTGCTAATGCTTTAGTACGGGCAAGTTCAATTTCCAAATTTGCCGGTATTTTTCGTTTTTTTACTAATAAATAAATTAAAAATTCAATTTCTTTTTGTTTTTGAAAAGGAAAATCCTTAAAATCAGGCCCTTCATATAATTTGTAAAGACTAATATAAAAATCATCATCCAGGTATTTTGAATGAATAATCTCTGTTAAAAAAGCAATCTTCTCTGCTCTGGACTGTATTCCTCTTTTAGGCATATAAACGGCCTGATCCCATTCTAAAAGTGCCAGTGTTTCTTCCAGATTTCTGATTAGTTGATAGGATTTCATAATTTGCTGATAATTCATCTTAATACCTCTTTTTATAATATATATATTTATTTTACTTTTTATTTTTGTTTTACTCGAAGCAGCAGACAGCATTAATTTTAATGCATGAGTACTATAGTATTTTAATTATTTTTAAAACAATATTTCTTCATTCATGAATATATATGAATAATATAAGCAGTGAATAGGTAACAGGAATTTTATTATACCACAATATGCTTAGTTGGAAAGTTTTTTTACAGAGATAATGATGAAAAAGGTGGCTGATATTATGATAATTGGTTTTTTTCTCCCTTAATTTATTCTTGCTAAAATATTGGTTATAGATTATAATTCACAGATATTATTTTTATAGGAATATACTTTGCAGATTGGTAAGAAGATTAGAAATTTTGGATTTATTGCTCATATTGATGCTGGTAAGACCACTACCACAGAGAGAGTATTGTTTTTAACAGGTTCTAACTACCGAATTGGAGAAGTGGATGAGGGAACCACCACTACTGACTGGATGTTAGAAGAAAAGGAAAGAGGCATTACTATTGTCTCTGCAGCTGTTAGTTGTCAGTGGAATGGTCATCAACTGCATATTATTGATACTCCCGGACATGTTGACTTTATTGCAGAAGTACACCGAAGTTTACGGGTTTTAGATGGTGTTGTTGTCGTGTTCTGCGGAGTCAGTGGTGTACAAACACAATCAGAGGCAGTCTGGAAAGAAGCAGATAAGTTCAAAATTCCCCGTATTGCATATATTAATAAACTGGATCGAATAGGAGCTGATTTTGATAATGCTGTAAACGAAATTCAAATAAAACTCAAAGCCAATCCTTTGCCAATTACTGTTCCGGTTTATGAAGAAGATAGTCTAATCGCAATTGTAGATCTGATAAATATGCAGTGCTGGACTTTTTTAGAAGACGGAAAGATAGATCAGAGCCAACCTATACCGGATTCTTTTCAGGAAAAAGCCAGTCATTATCGGGAAAACCTAATCAATATTCTGACGGAAAATGATGACTCCCTATTAGAAGCTGTTTTAGAAGAAAAGGTCACTTCAGAATTGCTTCAAAAATCTATTCGCCAGGGAGCAATTAACTTAAAGTTTATCCCTGTTTTAGCTGGTTCCAGTTTTAAAAATATAGGAGTTCCATTATTGATTGACGCAATTGTGGATTTTCTGCCATCACCAATAGAAGCTCCTGCTATCGAAGCCTATCATCATCAGAAAGAACAAAGTGTTTTAGTAAAATATCAACCTGAAGATCCTCCACTGCTCTATGTATTTAAGCTACAGTTTAATAAAGAGATGGGACCATTAAGCTTTGCCCGGATCTATCATGGTACAATCAAAACCGGGATGACAATACACAACATCCGCAGCAAAAAAGAAGAGCGGATACTTTCAATTTTAAAGATTTATGGAGATAAATTTGAACGTCTTGATCAAGCTGAGGCAGGAGATATTGTGATCCTGGTGGGAATGAAAGAAACTACTACTGGTGATACTCTGGGAATTATTAATAATAAACTATCATTGGAAAATTTATATTTTCCAGAACCAGTTATTTTTATGAAAGTTGAACCACGCAATGCAGTGGACCAGAATAAATTTATTACAGCCCGGCAAAATCTCATGTTAGAAGATCCTACTCTAACATATAAAGAAGATAATGAAACAGGTGAAACTCTGATTGGAGGAATGGGTGAACTTCATCTAGAGATTTTTTTGGAGAGAGTAAAAAGTGAATACAAAATTGATATCAATAGCGGGAATCCGCAGGTAGCACACCGAGAAACACCAAAAGATTTGGGGCAGTTAACCCATCTATTTGAATCCAAAATTGGTGGAAACACCAATCATGTAGAAATTGATATCAGCATTGAACCAAAAGAGCGGAACTCTGGTGTTAACCTTCAATCAAATCTTTCTGCTAAGCAATATACCCAGGATATCATCGAATCAGCAAAAAAAGGGATATACAATGCTTTAATTTCTGGCCCAGAAGGGGCTTATCCGGTGATTGATTGCTCCATCAGCATTAATGATTTAACTTTTGATGATGCTAAGAATGCTGTTTTAGCTGTAGAAGCTGCTGCAAGTATTTGTACTACCAACCTTTTAAGACAAATCGGTATGGATTTACTAGAACCTTTAATGCGTTTAGAAATTACTCAGCCAGAATCTTTTACAGGAGCTGTGATCGGAGATTTACAAAGTCGGAATGGAATAATCCTGGATATTATAAAAAAACATGAACAAGATTTAGTTATTGCTAAAGCTCCCTTAAAAAATCTTTTTGGCTACGCTACTGGATTAAGAAGTATAACTCAGGGGAAAGGTAACTTTACCATGAAATTTTTTGAGTATGATAAAGTAGACACCTGATTTGTAAAAAATATTTAAAAAAACAGCTTGCAATTTCCCAAAATCAATGGTATAAAAAATTAACCTTTTAGACAAGCTACCTATCTATCCAAAAAGTACTTCATTCAATTTCAAAAAGTTCAATATTCGTTTCATTTTTTAAGGAGAAATTTAATGTATCGGACAGGAGAAATTGAAAACCCTCCAAATATGATCTATTGGGCAGAAATGCCTAATGTGATTGGGGAAGAAGAAAATCTGGAACTATTAAAAAATGATATATTTCTAATCAGATATAATTTGAATAATCCCGATGATTTAGAAAAACTCAGCAAATTAGATAGTGAAAATAGTGCCTATTTTTTTAACCTGGATAAAATTATCCGTTTCCAATCTCTAAGCCGTACTAGTAATACTTGTTATCTCAATAACTTACTGCAATGCATTTCTAATTTTAAGCCCCATCAATCCTTAATTCACACAACATTGATTGATGATAAATTGGCAAATACCATAAAATCCTTTGGTATTCCATATATTGAAAAAAACTTACAAAACAGAAAACAAGCACTTACAACAGTTACTAATTTGATAAAGCCCTTTTTCTCTGATAAAGGCCAGGTAAAGAAAGCAAAAATACGGATGAATTTTAAAGGTTTAGAAGTAAAATGTAAACTTATCCGCAAAGCAGAAAATGAAAGAGTACATAATGCATATTTAAGAGATTTAAGTCTTAATGGAGCTAGCATGCTGTTGGATTCTGATCTAAATTTTGAATTCTTTAACCTAAAAGATATAGTCAAAGTAGAATTGTATTTAAAACCCCATATTATTATTATCCATCAAGGCTTTGTCTGTCAATTAGATAGAGAAACAAGAACTGCAAAAATCTGTTTTAATGTAAATGATAACCGAATGGTTCACCCCAATGAAGGGGATAAAATTTGTCGATTATTTTATAAATGGCTAAAAGAAATTTACCCCCATGAAGAAATCACAATTAACTGAACAGGTTATGTTAAAGATCAGCTTAATTGATTTTTAACATAATTGGTTAGTTCCGTTAAAGCTTCTTCGCTCTCAATATATAATTCTTCTAAAATATTGTCGGAAAAAATATACTGGTCATTTCCTTTATGAAGCTGAGAAGAAATCATATGAGAAAGATAGATCATCTTACTGATTTCCTTCACATCTTCCGGACAACGGTAGGGGCTATGCTGGTACCTGATTATGCTGATTATTTTTTCTGGTAACTGCCATTTCTCAGCCATTTTAGCTCCAATTAATGAGTAATTGGTTCCTTCCAGCAAATCACCTAACAAATTAACAGAAATATTTTTTTGCATACAGAGATTGGTAATATTTTCAATCGTATCGGCATGTAAGGCTTTTACAACAATTTTACCTACATTGTGAAGTAACCCTCCAATATAAGCATCTTCACTATCCTCAGATAAATTAAATTTATCACAGAGGATTGAAGCAATTTGGGCAATTTCTGTACTGTGTCGCCAGATTTCTGCTAAATCAGATTCAGCATATTTTTGTTTCAACGCCTGCTTTGCACCATAAGATTGTAGAATGTATTCTAACCCCTTCACTCCCATCATGGATACAGCATGATCGATTTTTTCGATTTTATTCAATCGTTTATAATAAACTGAGTTAGCCATTTTTAAAATTTCCATCATTAATGCCGGATCTTTTTTTATCAATAAGGTAATTTTTTTAAAATCAACATCTTCATCTTTTAATAAATTGGTTAGTTGTACAATATGTTCTGGTATCTGAGGAATCGTATCAATTTCTTTTATAATTGCATCACTGATAAACTCTGCTTCTTCTTCAGTTACTAAAGATATTGGTACAGCAATCCTCACATGAGTGACATCTTTATCCACCGCAATAGCAAAGTTACGGTCAGAAATACCAATTTTTCTTAAGATCAAGATTAAAATAACTATACCAAGGCCGGCACCTTCTGAATCATCCAGAATACTCATATAAGCATCATCAACTGAATTATAGGTACGAGCTTTAGCAACCCGATTTTTTATTTTCTCCTGTTCTTGTTTTAAAATTGGAGTATTATTAGACACAATAATGTTAAGAAAAGGATCTTTAATATGAAAATATACTTGTACGTAAAGATTATATTTTTCCTGTAGACCAAGATAGTATTCTAAATCACCAAAGGCTTTATCTTTAAAATACTTCATTCCTTTTTCATATTGAACTGGATCAGCAATATCCAGATTTTCATCCATAAAAAAGACCCGCTTAGTATTCGCTTTTTTTGCATTATTAATGATCTCTCGTAAACTATATCCCAGGTGATCAAAAATTTTCTCTTTTCCCATAGCTTTTAAAAATTCACCCAGGACGTCTACATAATAATTTTCATTATCCATAGGAATTTTGTAATCCCTGAAAACAACCGGCGAGCCATTCTCTATTTTAAAGTTGATTTCATCTTTTGAAATTTGTTTTGTTTCCATAAACCTACTAACTTGTATTCACTTTTTAAATTATAACTGCAAAATCTACTATTTTTAAAGGCAGTTACAAGGCAATTATAAATAATTTAAAAAAAAAAATCAATCTGCTGTTGGATTTTAATGAAAAAAAAGTTATCATATAGCTAAAATTCTCATTTACTGATACTTTTACGAAGGTTTTCTTCGAAAGAAAGGATTATTCATGAATCAATATAAACCTGATGAAATATTACAATTTGCTATTCATATTGAAGAAAATGGCAAAAAATTTTATTTGAAAATGAAAGACAAATTTAGCCAGGATCAGGAAATTAATCAGTTATTTACCATTTTAGCTGACCAGGAACAGCAACATAGAGATTATTTTCAAGAATTGTTATCAGCAATTCAGGACTACAACAATTTAGATCAATATTCTTAGGAGTATTTTTATTTTCTGAAAGCTTTTTCTGATAATGCCATATTTAATGAAGAAAAGTTAAATGAAAAAATTGCTGTCATCTCTACTGTAAAAGAAGCACTTGATTTTGCAATAGAGAGAGAATTAGAATCTGTTACTTATTATAGTGAATTAAAAAATATGGTGGATGATTCTCAAAAAACCAAAATTGAGGATATTATTAAGGAAGAAAAAAGACATTTTATGGAGCTATACAAAATATCTCATTCACTGGATGAAAAATCATGAGTCAATTTATCCAGGTAACTACCACGGTTAATGATAAAAATACAGCTTCAAAAATCGCCAGCCGCCTGGTGAGTAAAAAAAAGGCGGCTTGTGTGCAAATCAGTAATGAAATTACCAGTCTCTATTGGTGGCAGGGTAAAGTAGAAGAAGAGACAGAATATTACTGTCACATCAAAACCAGTCAAGCTCTATTTGCTGAGGTGAGCACTATTATCAAAGAAATTCACCCCTATGAAGTTCCGGAAATTATAGCAGTTCCATTAGTAAACATAAGCCCGGAATATGAGAGCTGGCTATCTCAAAGCTTAAGTTAAAGCCATTTACTTAACATCATTTCAACAGATCGGTTCATCTCTTTTGAATACTCAGCATTAAACTTAGCATGATAATACAACTCAGCCATATTCTGATATTTTGGTTGTCCTTTTAAATATTCAGCTTGATGACTGTACATATCCTCAAAATCTTCCTTCTTAAACCGCTGGTACTGGTCATTAAAATGGATGTATTTTTGTTTTAAACGAGATCTGGTTTGGGTATTTTCTTCTGCTGAATAACCTAAACACAAGAGAGTGATAGGAAAAACATAAGGTGGAAGTTGAAACATTTTTTGATGTTCTTCATAATTTTCTAAAATATCACCAATATAACAACTACCTAAGCCAAGTGATTCTGCAGCAACAACTGCATTTTGAGCTGCCAGAAGAGCATCGCATATACCTAATACTAAATCTCCAGCTTGTGGCTTTTGCCGGTTATTTTTATGTTCAGCAATCAAACCATATGTAGCAAAAAGATCATTCATTCTTTGATAATCTGCTAAAAATAAAAGAAGTAATGGTGCTTTAGCAATAAAAGGTTGATTATCACAGGTGATCGCTAAACAATCTTTCTTTTGCTGATCCGTAACTTCAATAATCGAATAAAGCATCATATTACCTGCCGTAGGTGCACGAATAGCAGCCTCAATGATCTGATTTTTAATTGGATCACTTATTTTTTGTTCAGAATACTTCCTAACAGAATGACGTTTATGAAGTAATTTTATGGTTGAATTCATTGTTTTTCCTTTTATAATAATGATTATCCTTTGATTTTCTTTACTAAGTTGGAGGGGATCTGTATAACTGACACATAAGAGTAGCCAGATTGTAATCTCTACCAATAAATATGTTTAACGGCTTAAATCTGTCCAGTATTCTGGAGGGACTGGATTAGCCCCTTCCCAGATTATCTGGCGAAACTGAACCGGATCAGTATTCCCTTCTGTATTGATAAAAAGGATTTGAGAATCTTCATTGATATTTAAAAATTTTCTTAACTCTTCTACTCCATTTTCTTTTAAAATAGCTACTAATGCTCCCAAAGTCACAGCACCGGATTCACCAGAGATGATAAAAGGATCACCAGCAAGGGGTGTTGCATAAATACGCATTCCTTTAGCTGCAATATAATCAGGACATGCCACAAAGCAATCAACTACATTATTTAAAATTTTCCAGGCAATCGGACTGGGTTCTCCACAAGCTAAACCTGCCATTATGGTATCCAGGCTGCCGGTAACATTGTGAGGGCGATTGTCTCCCTGTTTTGCAGAATGATAAAGACAAGCTGCATTCTCTGGTGCTACCACTATACATTGAGGGGCAGCCTGACCAAAAAGTGAATGATAATAGCCAGTAACACTAGCAGCAAGTGCTCCCACACCTGCCTGTACAAAAACATGAGTCGGTTTAATAATACCTTGAGCGGCAAATTGTTCCTGTATTTCTGCCATCATAGTGGAATACCCCTGCATGATCCACATAGGAACAGTCGTATATCCTTCCCAGGAAGTATCGGAAACGATCTCCCAGCCGTTTTTTTCTGCATCCACCACAATCTGACGAACAGCATCATCATAATTGCCATCAATTACTTTTACTGTAGCTCCATAACTTTTAATTGCATCAATTCGAGGCTGTGATGTTTCTGAATGAACATAGATCATACTTTTATGTCTGAGTTTGCTGGCTGCCCAGGCAATTCCCCGTCCATGATTACCATCCGTTGCAGAAGCAAAAGTAATTTCTCCCAGCTTATTCCGTACTTCATCACTAATTAAATAGTCATAAGTCATCTGCCCGTCTTTTAAGCCTAGTTTTTCCTGTATAAATCGATAAATAGCGAAAGATCCGCCTAATACCTTAAAAGAGTTTAATTCTAACCGTACCGCTTCATCTTTAACCCAAATCCCTCCTACTCCCAGCATCTGGGCTAATTGGGAAAGGCCCCTTAATGGAGACATTTTAAATCCGGGAATTTGACGATGAAACCTGCGTGCTATCTTGCTAATCTCAATGGGAAACATTTCTTCAGAGACAGCAACATCTTTTTTGCCTTTTTTTTGAATGAGCCATTGGATATCTGGTTTTTTATTTCTCATACTGTTATCCTTTAATAATTAGTAAAAGTGTTCACAGATAAACGCAAGCTTATCACGACTGTTATTGATAAGCTTGCTAAATTTTTAATTTCAAAGATAAATCTATATTTTCCCTGACTCTGAACTCAAAGGCTATTTTTTTTCTTCCTTGATGGCTAAGACTGTAAAGGGGTATTACAGCAATTAATAACCCCATACCAACAGACATAAGTAAGATACTATTGGCAAAAAAGATATAACTTATAGATGTATAAAACAGATATTCACCATTACTAATGTCTTCATCCCGCTGGACAGTAAATTTTTCCAATGCAGCAGGTCTGAGTGAAAGTAAATCCACAAGAAACAAACTGACACCACTTAATAAAGAAAAGGATCCAAAAACAGACAAATGGATTAATAACATAGGATTGTTATCTTTGATAAAGGGTTTATCTCTCAAAGGCCTTTGCTCTTTCTCTTTTCTCTTTTTCTTTAAAAATGTTTTGTTTTGATTTCGAGATTCATTTTGCTCAGTTTCATCTATTGTATTATCCTGATTATCTTGAGAAGATAAAAAAATAATATGACTCGTACTTTTATTTATGATTGGATTTTTAGGAAGGTTAAATCCTAAAGTATTGATAAGCTGATTTTCAGCATAACCTGTAAAAAGAGAAAATATGAATAAAAATAAGATATACTTTACATTACCCATGCTAATGTATCTCCCAGATTTATTCCAGTTAATGTCAATAACATCAACTGGAATATTTATATTATAGCTTATTTTCTGTCATTAATAAGTAATCACACTAATATTTTTCAAAAAACTTAAGCTTATTAGCAATAATACTTCTCTGATATTGGTAATATTTTCGTACTTTTTTCGAAACTACTTTTTAAAAGATTCTAAAAAAGGCGTTTTTTTTCTGCCATCAGCCAGTGTTCTGCTGATAAATAATTTATTTAGTATGCTGGTACCCCGCATCAGGAAATTATTGAACTATTTCTTTATTTCCAAAATTTAAATTGTATGATATTATCAAATAAACAGGAGAATGTCATGTTAAAAGCGCAAGATCTTTACCATCAGCTGGAACAAGATTTTATTACTGCCGATATGAGCGACGAGTGGGCAAAACATATGAAAGAAGTAGAAGATTTTCTCTGCGATAATTTTAAAAATAGATCCATGGGATTAGTTTGTGATTTTGCAGAAAAAATTAATAAAATTTATACCGCTGTATTTCCTTCCAATAAAGTGATGGAACAAATACTAGGTAATGGAACTCAGGATGGCCTGCTCTTTGTTCATCATCCTTCTATCTGGGATATCAGGAGAACAGAGATATTTTATTTGATGGATAAAAAGCTTTTAACTGAGTTTCAAGAAAAACGGATTGCCATTTATAATCTTCATGTTCCTCTGGATAACAATGGTCCCTATTCAACCAGTGTTACTTTAGCAAAAGCTTTAGGAGTCCAGCATGAAAAAGACTTTGCCCCTTATTTTGGTGCCCTATGCGGAGTATTTGGCAAAGGTGAGTATTCTACTATTGAGCAATTAAAAAATCAGTTTCAAAAAGTAGTCGGCCATGAAGTAAAACTCTATCATTATGGAAATCAGGCAATAAAAGATAATAAGATTGCAGTAGTTGCCGGAGGAGGGAATGAGGAGATAATACTAAGTGAAGTAGCAAAAGAAGGGATAAATACTTTTATTACTGGTATCACAGCTAAAAATGATTATTCTCAAAAAGCTCACGACTTTGCAAAAAACAACAAAATCAATATTCTGGGAGGTACTCATTATTCTACAGAGAAATTTGCCTGTATAGCAATGACCGAATATTTTGAAAAACTTGGTCTTCCTTCTGAGTTTATTGATGATGTGCCAGTGATAGAGGATATGTAGTTTAATAATAAAATCAATCTTTTTTAAAAGGCTATTTAATAATGAAAATAAAATTTAACATTGATATTTCAGATTACCAAACTCATGCCAGAGTTAGCAATAAGGAAAATAAAATATACAAAAATTCTCTTCGCTGGAAAAGATTGATTATTTCTTCTATATTTTTATTAACATTTGCAGTTCTAGCGGTTTATTTGAAAAATACATTACTATTGTACATTGGATTGTGTTATTTTATCGTTACTTTAATTTTCTACCCTTTGATTTTTCTACCAATACTGAGTTTAAAAAAAATAAAAAGCATCTATGAGCTGCACAATGTCCCTGTTAACAATGAGGTAGAATTGGAAATAGAGACTGCTGAATTAGTTGTCCGCTCTAATCTCCAGGTAAGTAGATATAAATATGAAGTGTTTTACCAAATGAGAGAATATAGTAAAAACGTCTATCTGGATATAAATCCAATGAGTTCCATAATTATTCCCACAAAAAAGATAATTGAAGGGGATCTGAAGTCTTTTTTAAATGATTTGAGAACAAAGATTAATAACCAAGAATAATGATAAAAAAAATAGTAATGTTAATTCTGTTTTCTTATTTCTGGATAAATTGCTATCTGGTAAATTTGAGAAAAGCGCAGAATCGTAATAATGGATTGGGTATCAGCTATTTTATCAGTGAGTATTTTATGAAGCACATCAATGCTGGTTACTGGCTGTTCCTGAAATTTAAGAATAATATCTCCTGATTGTAAACCAGCCCGATAAGCAGGAGTTTTAGGATCTACCTGAGTAATCAGTACAGCGGATTCCTGATCAATTTTATGATGGTTACGGGTACGCAAACGTAGAGGAATAGTTTGCCCCATCATTCCAATATAACTTCTTTTTATCTCTCCATTTTGAATTAATTGAATAGCTATTTGTCGAGCAGTATTACTGGCAATGGCAAAGCAGATTCCTTGTGCTCTTTGAATGATTGCAGAATTTACACCAATAACTTTGCCGGAAGAATTGATCAATGGCCCTCCGGAATTTCCTGGATTAAGGGGAGCATCAGTTTGAATAACATCATCAATTAAAAATCCTGTTTCACCTCGCAAAGAACGGCTTAAAGCACTAACCACGCCTGTGGTAACAGTATAGTCATACCCAAAAGGATTTCCTATCGCAATAGCAATCTGCCCCACTTTTAAACGAGCCGAATCTGCAAACTTGACCGCAGTAAGATTATCAGCATTTATCTTAATAATTGCTAAATCAGTTTCTGGATCATCTCCCGTTAAATAGGCACTACAACTTCTTCCATCCTGTAAAGCGACTTCGATTTTTTTACATTGGTGAACCACATGACTATTTGTTAGAATAAAACCATCTGGGGTAATAATAAAACCAGAACCACTTTGCATATTTTTCTTGTTTTTCTCTTCACCTTTGATAGAAACAACAGCTGGACTCACAATTTCACTTGCCTTTACAATAGTTTGAGAATAGGTATCCAGTAGGGATTGGTCATCAATACTGCCATTGCCACTATAGCCGGAAGATTCTTTTGTATTATCTAAAATATTTGTTAGTAAATCCATAAAATATCCTTAACTGGTATTGTTTTGAATTTAATCATCACCCTGAAGAAAGGCAATTTTTTTTTATTCCTCAAGGAAAAATCTGCTTTTTTTGTAAATTTCATATATAATTATTAATAATAAATAATAAAAAATGGAATAAATACTATTTATCTGCATATCAAGCAAAATTCTTTTCTAGAAGAAAGAAGTCATTATGAAGGCTCTGAAACTTATTTTATTCTTCCTTATTCTGTTTGTTCTTTTATTCAGCTGTAATAAAAAGGACAAAAGTACAAACCAGTCAACGAAAACAGAAGAAACAATAATAAAAGAAACAAAAACGGTTAAACAGGAACTCTATTTAATCACACTAGAATGGGAGCCATTTATTGGTACTAAATTAAAAAATGATGGTTTTATTATTGAAATCGTAGAGAAATCATTTTTTGCTGTTGGTTATCAGACTATCAAAATTGAGTACTTTCCCTGGAAAAGGTGTATGGAAATGGGAAAAAATAATATGACGGATGCTATTATTGGGGCCTGGTATAATGAGGAACGGGCTAAAATTTATCATTATTCAGAACCAATGATCACGAATAAAAAAATGTTTTTTAAATTAAAAGAGAATCAGGTCATCAATCATTATACAACATTAAAGGATCTTTCCGCCTATTCTATTGGAGTCATCCGTGGTTTTACTTATTCCCAGGAATTTGATAATGCTGACTATTTAAACAAAGATGAATGCGTGGATGTCGCTATGCTTTTTAAAAAGCTAGTAGCAGGCCGAGTAGACTTGGTCATTGATGAATATTATACAACATTATACATTTTACAAAATGATTTAGCCACCTTTAAACCAGATATTGAAGTTATCAGCCCTCCCTTAAAAGAAGATCCCCTTTATGTGATTTTCCCTAAAGGTAGAAAAAACAGCAAGCAATTGAGAGATCAATTTAATGAAGGCTTAAATATTCTGAAAAAGAATGGTCAGTTTGATAAAATTTTATTAAAACATGGTTTTTAAAAATTTTTCAATAATATCTTGAATTCCCATTCAACAACAAAACGGCTTCCACTCATCCAGCAACAAACTATAGTTGTATTCATCTTCAAATTTACCCTTTTTCCAGACAAAACTTCTTTTAATTCCCTCTCTCTGAAAGCCAAGACTTTCAAATAAACCAATTGACCTTTCATTAAAACTAAATATCTCAGCTCCAATGCGGTTTAGTTTTAGTTCCTCAAAACAAAACTCGATTACTTTTGAGATCAATTCTTTGGCATATCCTTTTCCCCATTGATCTTTATCTCCTAAACAGATACTTAACATGCAACGCCGGTTAAAATGATCGATGAAAACAATCTGCCCCGTTCCAATAAATTGATCACTATCTTTTAAATATATTCCATAATCTATCCGTTCCTTATCGGTCTGATTATTCTCAATTAATCTTTCCAGATATTTCTTTGTTTCTTCTAGAGGTTCTGGTTCTCGAGGAAAAGGTCTATCATCATCATAATAGTTCAGTTCTTCATCATTAAACCAGTAACTAAGTTTTTCCAAATCCTTTAGTGAAATTCCTCGCAAAATCAATCTTTCTGTCTCTAGATGAAAATCCATTTTAACTCCTTAAACTAAAAGTAACTCGCTATATCATTGATTCAAACTCTCCAAGATTTTCAATTAACCTATCTGGATTACTTTTTATTTCATCCCCTTCTTTATATTTTCCCGTTTTAACCAAAATAGTTTTTAATCCTACTTTTTGTGCTCCTATAATATCCGTTTGCCAATCATCACCAACCATCCAGGTTGGTAAATCAGGATTAGTAAACTTCTGTAAAGCACTGAGATAGTAATCAGCAGAAGGTTTCCCAAAAACTGGTATTTTTTTATCAATAATAGACTCAATTAACTGAACAAAAGCTCCTGTATCAATTCTCTTTTTTTGGTCGATTAAATAAAAAGGTGACCGGGAAGCAGTTATGATGGGACAATTGCTTTCAGCATGATTAATAATTAGCTGCAATTGTTGATAGGAAATATTATTTTTCTCAAAGTCTAGCAGGATGATCAAGCCAGGATTTTTTTCATCCTGAATGGCATTTATTTGACTGATCTCTTGCTCAGAACCAATGACATAGACCCTTTCCAAATGACTGGTTTTTATATAAAAATTAATGGAATCAATGGGAGAATAGATTTGCTCCATGTTCACCTGGATACCAGCTTTTTTTAATCTGGCTTGTTGGTGTCCAGGATTTTTTACAGAATTGGTTGCTAATAATATTTGGTAATTCATCGATTGTAATTTAGAGATAAAAGTACCAGCATTTTTAAGTGTCTTTTCACCATTCAACAATGTTCCATCAATGTCAATAATGTAGTTTATCATCTGAATTATCCTGATCATCATTTATTAACATTAAATTATTTATTGATTGAATCAGTTCGGTCTTTCCCATTGGCTTAATCAATAAACCTGTTCCATCAAATTTGTTTACATATTCAACAATATTTTCATCCACATAACCAGTTAGGAATAAGATTGGTAAGTTGTTTTTATCAGCCTTAATCTTTTTAAAAATTTCCAATCCATCTAAAGGCTGCATTCTTATATCACACAGTAGAAGATCATAATTGTTCTGAAAAATTTTTTCAATTCCCGCTTGAGGATCTGACTCTAAATCAATCAAAAGGTCTTCATTTTTTAACTGTAATTCAATACATTTTAAAATAGCTTCATCATCATCAATGACTAAAATATTTTTTGGCATATTATTCCAATCGTTATTTACTTTTTATATGAATCCATACTATCAATTATTACAACAGATACCAAGAAATTAATTTATTATTTGATTTTGTTATTTTTTTTATTAAAATTACGGCAAAAATCATCACATTGACCTAGCTTAAAATGAACTACATAATTTTTACAAAATAAACTGATTTGCTATACAAAATGAATCACAAAGTACAAATCAAGCGGAAACATTAGTCCTGGAATCGGTGTTTATTGTATATTAAAAACGGGATTGCCGACATGACTGGAAGCCATGATCGCCATGATCCGGATCAAGATTATTATCCTTGGACTTGTTTGAGCAAATGTGAGTTTTAGTTCAGGGTCGTAAACCAGACAACAATGTCGGTTGTACTTCAGGATATGAGGTAAAAACAAACTAAGAATGGACCGAGCCCTTCCTGGTTGAAAGCTCCGTGAGGAGAGAATGCAAGGCAGATACAGTTCTCTTAATCTCATCATTCTCAATCAAAAAAGCTACATTAATCTCAGATGCACTTTGAGAAACCATAGTTGCTTTGATCTGCATTTCTTTAAGTTTATTAAAAATAAGCCCTAATACGTTCGGATTCCCTTTTAACTCTTCTCCAACTACACAAACCAAACATTTATTTTTCTTAATAGATACAGTTCCCAAAGCAGAGCATTCCTGTACAATTTGTTCCAATTGCTCATCTGTATAAGGTTTATCCAGAACAAATGAAATACTGGATTCACTAGTGGCAGCAATATGGATATCTTTATGTAGCTCAATAAGTTTGGTTAAAGCAGTATTGAGTAATTGGGCAGTAGAGCGAAATTGAGGAGCCACAATATTAATTAAACTTAGATTTTCCTTATATACAATGGATTTGGCAATTCGGTCACTCAATTGAGAAGTGGTTAAAATTAAAGTCCCTTTTTCTTGAGGTTTTGCAGAATTAAGGACTTTAATGGGAATCTTTTTTTGTACTGCAGGCATCAAAGTTGCCGGGTGGAGGACTTCAGCTCCATAAAAAGCTAATTCACTAGCTTCCTGAAAAGACATAACCGGCAGATTTGCTGCTTCAGAACAAACAGAAGGATCAGCAGTCATGACCCCATCAACATCTGTCCAAATCTGAATTTCTTCCACATTTAAAGCAGCTCCGATAATGGACGCACTGAAATCACTACCACTTCTCCCTAATGTAGTAATTTTCCCTTCATTACTACGACCTAAAAATCCAGTAATCACAGGAATCCCAGTTAAAGACAGAATATTTTTGGCAATTCCCTCATCAATATCTGATAAAGGATGGGCACTGCCATGATGATTATCAGTTAATAAACCAATATCATAAGAATTAACCTGGACAGCAGGATAGCCTCTGGCACTAAGAGCAGCTGCAATAATAGCGGAAGAAGCTCGTTCACCAAAAGAACAGATATAATCCATAGTTCTGTAGGTTAATTCTTTTACTAATTTTACACCATGAATAATCTCATTCAGCTCCAGATATAGTGTCGTTAAAAGTTGCTTATCCAGTTTTAAATCAGCAATAAGTTGATTATGAAAATCAATAAAACTATTTGTTTCATTATTACCTTCAAGTGCACTTTCTGCCATACTAATCAATCCATTTGTGGTTTTTCCATGAGCCGAAACAATTACAGCTGGATTTTTACTCTTCTGATCAGCAATAATATTTATACATCTTTCTATTTTCTCAGCAGTTCCAATAGAACTTCCACCAAATTTCATTACAATCATTTTTTTATCCTGGCCCTTAAGTATTACAAAAATAATAACAACATTTAGAGCATCTGTCAATTATGAGAAAAAATCTTCTGCACAATAGCAACCACAATCAAATTTTGTATCAAAGTCTGGGTATAATGAAAATAATATGAAAATAAATAAGCCTAACTGGTTACAAGAACTAAGATTATCAACCAATTTTTGTCTTATAATCTTCTGTAACTAAAACACTTTAAACGAATATAGAAAGGAATAAATTGATGGCAAATAACATAAAAAATTTTACAATTTTTCCAATTGGCAAGGCTGAAAGTTATTTAGCTCAACCTGCACTAGTTGTGGAAAAAAAATATTGGCCAGCCTTAAAACAACTGGAAAAATTCAGTCACTTATTGGCGTTCTGGTATGTTGAAGAATCTTTAATAGCTTCAGATGAATCAAATAGCGGTTGGTTTGCAAAAAAAGGGGGTAGAAGGCCTAATCCTCTAATAATGACAACCTGTCGAATTGTGGATATTGATTTTCAACAAGGAAGAATAACTGTAAATCGTCTGAATATTCCTCAGTCGGCAATTTTAATTGATATCAAAGCTTATATTCCAGTTAGTGATCGTGTTAAAAAATCACATCAACCGGACCACTCTGATCAACTATGGTTCAATGATACTCAAGAAAAAGAATGGCAATATCATCATAAGAGTATCAGGAAAAAAGAACAAAATTTAAACAAACTGGGAAAAACTTTGAAAAAACAAAACAAGACGATTATTCAATTAGATCCTCAGTATGTTCAAGGTTTAACAGGAATTGATCAGTATTCCCATGTGCAAGTGTTATTTTGGTTTGATCGACTGGATGGCGAGAGATTTCGAAAAATTTTACAGTGTCATCCTCCCTATCATAAACAAACGACAACAGGAGTTTTTGCCTCTCGTTCTCCGGTACGACCAAATCCAATTGGGCTTTCTACTATCAAGATTCATCAAACCAATGAACAGGAAGGTTGGTTAGAAGTAGATGATTCTGATTTTTATGAAAATACCCCTATCCTGGATATACAACCCTATATTCCTGCTTTTGATCGGGTAAGTTCAGTCACTGTTCCCCCCTGGCTATCCCATTGGCCAGCCTGGTATCCCGAAAGATCTGCAAAAAATGCTGAACCAGATCAGCTTTTCCCAGCAGATGTAGATATGCTATCAGAAATCGTAATCATTACTGATAAATCTCCAATAGCTGTGGATAGCAATGAAGAAAAACCTATTGATCAATCTGCCAATTATTCAGAAAAAGATAAAATTGCTATTATTGGTGCCAGCAAACATAATTTAAAAAATATTTCTCTTAATATTCCGAAAAACCAATTAGTTGTTATTACTGGTGTGAGTGGAAGCGGTAAATCTTCTCTAGCATTTGATACCATTTATGCAGAAGGCCAGCGTGGCTATTTAGAAAGCCTCACTACCAGTGAGCGACAACTTTTTCATCAACTTGCCCATCCCCAAGTAAAACAGATTAAAGGTTTAATCCCAACAGTGGCAATTGAACAAAAAAGCCTAAACCGCTCACCCCGTTCTACTGTTGGCACTATCACAGGCATTTATAACCTTTTTAGAGTCCTGTTTGCAGAAGCAGGTTTAAGACATTGCCCCCAATGTGGAAGAGCCGTTAAACCAGTGACCATCTCTGAAACTCTTTTTTTACTTAAAAATCTTCCTGTTCAGACACAATTTAACCTGTATTACCAGGAAGAAGATTTAGACTCGCTTCAAGATATATTAATCGGTAAATATACTGTACCAGATAAAAATGATTCAACTTATGAGAAAAAAATTCATGAAGCAATTAAGCAAGCATTTAACAGTAAAAGAACGGTTTTAAAGATAGAAATACAAGAGGGAAGTATCCACTATCTGTCGCCCCGTCAGCTCTGTGTACATTGTGATCAATTGTTTTTTGCTCTCTCTCCATCACAATTCAGCTTTAACAGCCCAGATGGTATGTGTTCAGAATGTAATGGATTGGGAGTAAAAATGATTGTAAATCCTGATCAAATTATTAGCAGCCCAGAGCTCTCATTATTAGACGGAGCTTCCCGCTGGTGGGGAAAACTAAAAACAAAAAAAAGAAATGCCAACTGGTTAACCGGAGAAATTTTAGCCCTGGCTGATGATCACAGTGTTGATCTATCTTTACCCTGGAATCAATTACCAGAAGAATTCAAACATCAAGCACTTTACGGCAATAATGGCAAGGTTCTTCATTATGAATACCATACCGATAAGGGCCGGTCGGGCTTTATTGACCGCCCGGTTTATGGAGCAATTCACAATATCAATCGCTTACTGGAAGACCCCAAAGGAAAAGCTAATCAACAATTGTATTTACAATTTTTAAGCCAGCAAACCTGTCCAGTTTGTCAAGGTGAAAGATTAGCGCTGGAATCCCGATTGGTCACTCTTGGCGGGAAAAGATTGCCTGTATTAACCAAAATGACTATCCAACAAGCATATGACTGGCTCAACACTCTTCCGGAAACCTTAACTGTAAGGGAACAAAAAATTGCTTTTGAAGCAATACAGGAAATTACTAAGAAGCTGAATTCCTTAATTCAGGTTGGATTACATTACCTTAATTTGGATAGGGCAACCAATACCTTATCCGGTGGTGAGGCTCAACGGGTAAGATTATCTTCACAATTAGCAGGCCATTTAAGTGGATTACTCTATATCCTGGATGAGCCAACTATCGGCCTCCATCCACGTGACCATCAGGCACTGATCAGAACCATGAAGGGATTAAAAAATAATGGCAATAGTGTACTGGTTGTGGAACATGACGATCAAGTGATGAAAGAAGCGGATTGGATTATCGATATGGGTCCACAAGCAGGATCATATGGCGGCGAACTTGTTGGACAGGGAACACTTTCAGGAATCTGTCAAAATACCCAATCCCTAACTGCAGCTTATTTAAATGGAAATAAGCAAGTTGGGTTTACAAATCCAAAAAAACGAACTCCTAAAGGTTACCTGACAATAAAGGGAGCTAAGCTTCATAATCTAAAAAACATAGAAGTCAGTATTCCTCTGGGGGTCTTCACCTGTTTCACTGGTGTCAGTGGATCGGGAAAAAGTAGTCTGATCATCCAAACACTTTACCCGGCACTTGCAGGTAATCCGGATGAAAAAAAAAGAGCTGCCCAATATTATAAAAGGATCAGTGGTTCCGATCAATTGGATAAAGTGATTCATATCACACAAGAAGCCATTGGCAGAACCCCCCGTTCCAACCCTGCTACCTATACAGGTGTTTTTGATGAAATCCGTAAAGTTTTTGCCAGTACACCTGGTGCTAAAGAAAACAAATACCAAGCTGGTCATTTCAGCTTCAACAATAAGGAGGGCTATTGTACTGCCTGTGAAGGAAATGGCAAACAGATTATTAATATGCATTTTCTCCCTGATGTATGGATTACCTGTCCTGAGTGTCAGGGTAGCCGATATCGGACAGAAATCCTAGACATTGTTTTTCAAGATAAAAATATTGCTCAAGTACTGGATATGGAAATTAGGGAGGCAATAGAGTATTTTACAGATCATCCTAAAATTTGTCATATTCTCAATATGCTCTGTCAGGTAGGACTGGATTATATTAAGTTAGGCCAGAGTGGCTTAACCCTATCTGGAGGTGAGGCACAGCGAATAAAGCTGGCAAAAGAGTTGTGTCGTCCTGATTCTGGCAATACCCTCTATATTCTGGATGAACCAACAACTGGTCTTCATTTTGAAGATATGCAGAAATTGTTAACAATTATTAATCAACTGGTAGAACATGGCAACACCGTTGTCATGATTGAACACAATACCAGTATGATCAGAAATGCAGACTGGATTATTGATCTAGGGCCAGAAGGAGGTGATGCAGGGGGGGAAATGATAGCTGCTGGGACTCCAGAGGATTTAAAAAAAATTGAAAATTCTATAACCGGGCAGTTCTTATAAGAATGAATAAAACTGAAACCACGATGATCCTTAAAATATAATGATATTCAATAATAAAAAAATGACACATTAAATACCCACTATTCTTTGTGTCATTTTTTAGTTTTTTGACTTTATTTAAAAATCAGCTTCTTCCAAAGCAGGAAGAGTATCCTCAATAGTGATATATGGATAGAGGACTACCAATTTACCTTTTTTTCCCTTTTCTTCATAGTCGATTTCCACAATACAAATCATATCTTTAGGAGGAATTATCTGTAAAATCTTTTCCAGAGAAACTGCTTTTTGTACCAGATCTGGTTCAATATGCCCAACAAATTCCCAGGCTTTTTTGCAGGAAATCTCAAAAATATCCTTATTGGTAAAACTATTATCTTGTTGGTAAACCAGTAAAAAGTAAAAATCCTGTACTCTTAAAGGTTGACAAAATTTATTTATCTGGTCTATCTCTTTTTGAGTCAATTTATAATCTGCGCTCTCTAAGTTGACAAAATTACCAATCTTTACCTTACTTTTTCCTTGATAAAATTTGTATTGATCCACTTTAAAAGATTTTGCTTGCTTCCAAAATTCTTCATAAGTTAATTGATCAACACTTTTAATCCTGGCTTTTAATGGATTTTTACTATTAAAACTCACATTGTTAATCAATCTGCTGTGTATTTTGCAAAGATTTGTTATCTGCCTTAGGGAAAACTTATCTGGCCGCATAAAATCATAGAGTTTGTAATTCAAATCATCCTGATCATCTTTTAAAATATTGCCAGTAGACTTATATGGATAAAGAGCACTTTCCAGATCTTTTAAACCAATCACTGAAGTAGTATAAAAAACAAAATTTTCATCACGAACTCCTACTTTACCTCTGGCAATTTCTGAACTAGAAATAAATAAGCTAACCTCGTCATCAATGTGATTTCCAAAATAGATAACACTTCCTTCTTTAATCTGGAAAAGTTCTTGGGAAGTTACTTTTTTTTGAGAAATCACCACTTCTCCCTGGACAATATCCAGTAACTGTTCTTTTACCCCAGGATAGGTATAATTTTCTTGATTTACATCTAAAGAGGCTACACGAAAACCAAAATTTTGGTCAACAACCACCAGTTCACCTCGGGCAACAGCCTGATTGTTCCAATAAAGAACTTGCGGACGACCGGCAAGAGCAGTGGTTAAAATCAAATCTCCAGCTTTTAAATGAGCCAGTTCAGATAAAGAAAAGTAATTATTTCCTAAAACAATTTTTAAAATATGTTCCATCATTTAGCTCCTTACTTAATGAAGTAAATCATCAGAATTAGGTTTTATTATATCTCTAGCTAGAAAATATTTATTATATTCAGAGAAATTAAAATTTCTCATTAAGTCACTATCTTTTAATAATTCACTGTTAACCTGCTGCTGGTTACTTTCCAATATTTTTATCAATAAATCTTTTGCAGCTCCTTTTTTAATATAGAATTCCTGTCTGATTCGTATAATAGCAGATGATTGTTTTAACTCTTCCAGCTGGTGATCAGTAAGTGATAATATTTCAACCAGCTGTTGAAGGCTGATCAATCCTAATTCTTTTAGTAAAATGTTTTGCTCTCGTTGTACTTTTAAACCAGCGATCCTTTTATTCAATCTTACAGTTAGTTCCTGAGCAACAGGATTTTCTAAATGAGTTTTTGCTATTAATTGAGAATACTTTTTATGCTGTTCTAATTGATCCTGACAAAAATTACAATTTTTAAGATGTTCTAAAAAATCTTTTTCTTTATTGCTAGATAATTGTTCATCAATATAATCAAAAAAATACTTCTCATATTCTAAACACTTATTCATATTGACTCCTTAAAGCAGAATAAACTCTTTCTCTTGCTCGATGAATAATGGTTTTTACCGTTCCTAAAGGTTTATTTAGTATTTCTGCAATACTTTGATAATCATACCCTTCCATATCTTTAAGAAAAAGAGCAGTTTTCTTGATTTCTGGCATGTTTTCTAATAACTGGTAGTAATCCCGGTATATTTCCTGTTTATCTAATTGATCCTGGATATTTCTTTCATCTCTGATTTGATCGACTGGATATTCTTCATCTGACAAAGTCTCTGGTTTCATTTTTCTTAAATAATCAATACAACGACTCCTGGTGATAGTAAATAAATAAGTACTAAACTTGGCCAGATGAATATAGGTTTTCCGATTTCTGTAAAGGGATAGAAATACTTCCTGAAAAATATCTTCTGTTTCCATAGAATTTCCAATAAGGGTATATATAAAACGGTATACCGACTGCTGGTATTTCTCATATAACAGATTAAAAGCTTCGGTATCACCCTTTTTTATTAATATCATCAGTTCTTGATCAGTCATATTTTTCCTGATAATTTTTATTCCTATTTTATACTTATTAAACGGAGAAGAGTGCAAAAGGTTTCATTTTTTGGAAAAAATTGTACGAAGAGAAATACTAGGAAAAAACACTGGACATGAAAAGATTTTTGCTTTTAGGCTAACTTAGTTTTTCTGCATACTGTATCCGTCCTTTTTCTGACAGAACGCCGTCAAACATAACAATTAATACAGAATCAAATAACTCAGAGACAGAAATAGGTAGTTCTTCAATGATATTCGTGGTCAATACATTTTTAATGGCTTCAAAATAAAAACGAACTACCAGGCTGGTATTAAAAACTGGTTTAAAAACACCTTCCTTGATTCCAGCTTCAACCAGACCTTCACATTGTTTTAGCAGTTCATCAGACTCAAAAGTCTTGATTTGCTCCCAGAGAAAAGGAAACTTACTTTTTAAATCCTTAATCAATGGTTTAGAAAAAAAGGACATCTTTATTGCAGCAGTTTTTAGGATCAGTTTCACTTTATCAATTAAATCATAATCTGAATTCTGGATAATTTGCTCAATTTCTTTTAAGATTTCGTCTTTACGTTTTACAAAAACAGCTTGTAAGATCATTTCTTTTTTTGGAAAATATTTATAAAGGGTTTTTTTACTAATGGCTAAACGCTCAGCTATCTCATCTGTAGTAATTTTTGTATAACCGTATTGAAAAAATAATTCTGCAGCCAGCTTCAGTATCCGGGCTTCCACAACCGGGTCATGACTTTCATTAGGAATATCCATAATAACTTCCAGTTTATTTTATACTATGGATACTAAAATGGTATTTATAGTTTCCTTTTTTATGATAACAGATTATCAAAAATCGTCAATAAGTTTATGAAGAAAAATTAACCATTAAATATCTTCACATAATTGGAAAATTTATGGTATTCATAGTATAATTAACTAAAAAAAAGAAAAGTGGCCTGAATGAAACATCCAGAAAATATCCAGATTGAAATACATAACCAAAAACCAATAGAAATTCCTTCAGGAACCCGGGTTTATCAGTTGATAAAACATCATCCTTCTAAAAACTACCCCTATGTTGCTGCGATGATCAATAACAATGTGTGTTCCTTAAATACTGTCTTAACCATTAATGCAAAAGTAAAATTTCTCACTATCGAATCCATGACAGGTATGGAAGTCTATCGCCGAAGTTTAGCCATACTTTTATCTAAAGCAATTCATGTCCTTTTTCCTAAAGCGAAATTGATCATTAGCCACTCTATTGCTCATGGTTTTTATTATGATCTGGAAAATATTGATCTTCCTATTGATAAAAATATCTTAGAAAAAATCAAAAATCAAATGCTTACCTTTATCAATGAGGATATTCCTATTTTTGAAATTGAGTTAGGTTATGAAGAAGCTCTAAACTGGTTAGATTCCCAAAAGCAAAAGGATGAATATAATTTATTAAAAGCAAAAAATCTGGAAAAAGTTTCATTCTATCAAATCAATCATTACCAAGAAATGGCTTTTGGCACAGTTGTTCCCAGAACAGGAGTATTAAAAGCATTTGACTTATCTATCTATCATCCAGGTTTTATCTTAAGATTTCCCAGCCCTGAAAATCCTGATAAAATTGCTACGTATCAGGACTTTCATAACCTTTTTCAAACCTATCGAGAAAGAAAAAACTGGGGCCGTATTCTCGCTATCCATAATGTTGGGGCTTTAAATGATCAGATTACCAATAAATCTATTGATGATATTGTTCTGATAGTAGAAGCCTTACAGGAAAAAAAACTAGCTGAAATTTCCGATCAAATCAATCAGCAAAAAGAACAGTTAAAACTGGTCCTCATTGCAGGCCCTTCCAGTTCAGGTAAAACCACATTTGCCAAAAGGCTAAGTGTGCAGTTCAGAGTCATTGGCCTCAATCCTATCAATCTATCTTTAGATAATTATTTTATTGACCGGGAAAAAACGCCTCGAGATGCGGAAGGTAATTATGATTTTGAATCTTTAGGTGCCTTGGATATTGAACTATTTAATCAGCAGTTAGTAGAATTGTTTTCTGGCCAGGAGGTGAAACTGCCTAGTTTTAATTTTAAAACCGGAAAAAGAGTCTATAAAGGCAATACCTTAAAGATGGATAAAGGACATATTCTGATTATTGAAGGGATTCATGGGCTTAATGAAAAACTAACCTATAAAGTTCCCTTAGAAAATAAGTTTAAAATTTTTGTTTCAGCCCTTTCCCAGATCAAACTCAATTCTAAAAACCGTATTTCCACAACTGACACTCGGTTATTGCGTCGAATGATCAGAGACAGCCGGTTCAGAGGATTTACCGCTTTGCAAACTCTTCAACTCTGGCCTAAAGTAATAGCAGGTGAGAAGAAAAATATCACCCCTTTTCAAGCACAAACCGATGCTATCTTTAACTCAGCTTTAGATTATGAATTTGGGGTGATCAAGCAATTTGCTTTGCCTTTATTGAAAGAAATTAAACCTTATCATCAGCAATACTATAAAGCAGTACATCTTATCAGTTTTTTAGAATATTTTAAACCGATTGATGATGCAATTGTACCTTCAAATTCCATTCTTCGAGAATTTATTGGTAATTCCCGGTTTCATTATTAATAACGATCCTGACTGCAAGCAACTTATGACTAATCAATAAGGAAAACACAAATGGTAACAGAAAAACTAAATTTAGAAACACATTTGCGGCCCTTAACAGAATTGATTCAAAAATCTTTTCGAACTGTGGCAGATGATTTTGAATTAAACGAAAAAACCGCTCCAACCAATCCTGCATTTATCAAAAGCCGGGATATATTAAAAGTGACACAGGAAAAAGAAATGGCTTTTTACGGTTATTCTGAAAACCAAAAATTAGTTGGTTGTTATGCATTAGAAAAAGCAAGCCAGCAGATTTACTATTTAGAAAGATTGGCCGTTGATCCAGGTTATCGTCATAAAGGTTTAGGAAAAAAGCTTGTACAAGATGCAAGGGAACGAGTTCGAAATAGTGGAGGAGAAAAAATATCTATTGGAATTATTGATGAACACAAGAGGCTAAAAAACTGGTATATCGATTTAGGATTTCAAATTAAGGGATTGAAAAGGTTTGAGCACCTTCCCTTTACTGTTTGTTTTTTAGAAATTTCAGTGCTTTCAGAGTAAGTTTTTATTAATTTAAACCCTCTTGTAATTTAAACCAATAAAATTGGTTAAAATATTGAGAATTTTAACTGTATCACCTGGAAATTTTTCTAAATCTTCCTGTAATTTTTTAAAATTATGATAAAGAACTTTTTTCACATACTCTTTTTCTTTGGCTATTTGTTCTTTCCGTTTTACCAGGAGTTTTTTTCTTTTATTTTTATCCAGAGTTTCATGATATTGATCATCAATTTGTTTTATCTCCAGATTGTAACTCATCACATAATTATGAATATTTTCACTTAAATACATTTGCATGTTATTGAGAGCTTTATTAAAAATAAAAGCTAATTTGTTGATGACGAATTGATCATCTTCATTGGCTAATTGGCTGATCTGATAAATATCCTTTTCTATTTGATAAAAAAAGGTAGCAAAACTGTTCAATACAAAAGAGTAAATCATTTTCGCACAAAAAATTGTTGATATATATATTTCTTTGCGCTCATCTTCTTCAGGTAACTCTACATTAATCATATTGTAGGATGGATCAGTTAAAACATTTTGAATATGTTCTTTCAGTTTGCTTATTGCTTCTTTTCCCTGCATATTATAATCCTTTTTTGCTATGACTTTTTGTATATTTTCGGTTTTTTTCAGGTTTTTATGAGAAGTGAGCTTGTTATTTAACAAAAAGTTAATAAGTAACCAAAATGAGATAAGTTGTAAGTCTATAAGCTGGGCTGATAGGATTGAACAACCATTTTATCCGATTTTAATTCTTAGCAGTTCTTCTACTTTATTTTGAAAGGATTGGGGTATTGGCGCCTGGTAAGTATGATTATCTTCCAGAGTGATCGATTGACAATGTAAATAGTACCGGTCTATCTGGTTGAGAAGCGAAAAGGATTGAGACTGTTGGCTGTTATACTTTGCATCTCCCAATAATGGATGGCCTGCAGTTGTCAGATGTGCACGGATTTGGTGTTTTTTCCCTGTCCAAAGATTCACTTTTACTAAAGTAACATTTTTATCTGATTTTATTGGTTCAATCAAAGTAGCAGAAAAATCAGGATTTTCTTTTAAATACCGATTTTTATCAGGAATAATCATTTTTTTTTGAAAGGAGTGGACTTTTACCATATTATCCCGGTTGGGCCGGGCATCAATTTGAGAAATGAGCAGCTGAGATTGGATGATTTTTCCATAGCAAAGAGCCAGGTAAATCTTACATGTAGTTCGCTCACGAAAGGCTTTTGTGATTTCCTGAAGAGCCGTTTGGGTTTTGGCAATCATTACTATGCCTGAGGTATTAGCATCTAAGCGGTTACAACAGGCAGGAGTAAAATTATTTTGTGGGGAATATTCTCTCTTACGGTAGAGATAAGCTTTAACCCCTTCGATCAGGGTTTTTTGGTAATTTCTTTTATCAGGATGGACTATTAATCCTCTGGGTTTATTCACCACCAGCAATAAGTTATCTTCAAAGACAATATCCAAGTTCATTCTAACATTTTTAAATTTATCCCTTTGCCCTTCATGTTCTTGAAAATGCTGATCTTTTAAATAAAGTTGTATTTTATCATTGGCCTGCAAAAAATAATGACTGTCTGTTTTTTTTCCATTTACCAGCACAATTTTTTTTCGAATGACTTTAAAAACTTCAGTATTTCTCATTTGGGGAAAAAGTTCTTTTAAGAGACGGAATAATTTTTTACCGGAAGTTTTTGAATCGACAATAATTTCTCGCAATTTAGACTTCCATTTCTTCTGCTAAATTATTTAAATAATGATGGATATTGTCCAGCTTTTTCTTTTCCTTCTCTGTCCAGGCTTTAATATCAAACTCAAAAAGGATTTCCAAAGAGTTAAGATTTTCTTCAATAGCAGTAAAAAAATCATACTCTAAATAATAATCATAGGTATCCTCTCCCAAATAACGAAGAGTCAAAAAACCTGCTTTCTTATTCTTTCTGGTACGTGCAGTAGGCCGGATGAGATTTGGTAAATAGCGATAAATGGTTGTCCAATCATCAGGATAAAGTAAAAGTTGATTTCTAGGCCAGTCAAAATTCATTCCCTGGTCCAGATTAATCTTATCGAAATACTTTAAAAGAGAAGTAAAGTTGTCCTTTAAGATGATATAGTCTTTGTAAACCAATCGAGCTGAAATTTTACCAAAATCCATTCTCATGATTTTCGTTTTTCTATTCTGTAGCTGAATGATGATTTGATAGGGCACATGAACCAAGCGTTCCTTTTTTATTTGAACCACATCAAAATATTTATCCAACACTTCAATCCGATCGGGTATTGTTTCTTTGGCTGGCCGTTTAGTGGTAGTCACAGCCACTACTTTACGAGGTTCTTTTTTGCTCGTAATTTGTTTATATTCATCAACAAAACAGGTTTTCACAATTTTTTCTGGAACCATAACTGCGGTCCGTACATAAGTTCGGCCTGTATTAACGATTTCACCTCCAACAATCCAATCATGAGATTCTCCAAAGAGAAAAGATCCGGGATGAATCCGAATATCCTGTTCAGTTGGAGAACGATAACTATTTCTTTTCTTATTCTCCTTTTTACACATATACTGACGGAGGCCGGCACTGATACAAATGGCAATTTTATTATAATCAAACCCATCTTTGATTGGATAATTTCGGTCTATTACCATATCACAAAGCTGATGGTGAATTTTAACAATTTCGTTCATTGCTCTAGTATCTAAATAATATTTTTTACAAAACAATTCCCGATCATTGCTATTCACATACTTATAAAAAACATTGAGCCAGGTAAAAAAATCTCCCCCCTTTGAACTTAATTTTCGTTGTGCCTGACGACTTTCGATTTCTTCTCCTTTGGGGTAAAGAAAGGGAGTTTTTGTAGATAAAAAAGAGATTATAATTAATATTTTATTAGCCACTTGTGGATAATTAGTTAAAGCTTCAAAAAGAATTCGAGAGTGACGGGGACTCAGAGGAAAATCTACCATCATTTTGCCCATTTGAGTTAATTTGTTTTCTTCCAGGGCATTGAGGGAGTTTAGTGTTTCAATAGCAGAATAAACTGCTCCTCGATTAGGAGGAGAAATAAAATCAAATTCTGTATAATGGGTAATTCCTAAATCAGCCATTCTTAAAACGACTTCTGATAAATCAGTCCTGTATATTTCTTCTTTAGTAAACTCCTCACGAGCTTGGTAATCTTCTTCACTAAATAAACGGTAAACTATTCCAGGAGCAGTTCTACCAGCCCGGCCAGAGCGCTGGTTACAAGATGCTTGAGAAATCATTTTTGTTTCTAAAAAGGAAGTAAAAGTTCGTGGATTATAATAATTCATCTTACAGAAACCAGGATCAATTACATGAATAATTCCATCAATGGTAATAGAAGTTTCTGCAATATTTGTAGCTACTACTACTTTACGTTTGCCAGGAAAATCATGAAATACCCGGTTTTGTTCTTCCGGCGCTAAGCGAGCATAAATAGGTAAAACCGCTAATTTATATTTTTGATTAACAGCTAATAATTCTAATTCTCGACAACAGGTTTTTATTATTTCCTCACCAGTCAAAAAGACTAAGACATCACCTTCAATTTTCTGGTGTTCTAAACGATCAACAATCTGAACAATTCTTTCAATAATTTCATCAAAATCCCCTTTTTTATTGAGAGGAAGATATTTGATCTCCACTGGATAAGGTTTTGTCTCAACAGAAATGATGGGAGCATCATGAAAGTATTGACTAAATAGGGGAGCATTAATAGTTGCAGAAGAAATGACTACTTTTAAGTCAGAACGCTCTTTTAAAATTTCTTTGAGTAATCCTAAAATAAAATCAATATTTAAACTTCGTTCATGTGCTTCATCAATCATCATAATAGAATACTTCTTTAGCAGAGGATCAGAGCGTAGTTCCTCTAACAATATTCCATCAGTCATGATTTTTATTTTAGTCTGTTCACTTGTATAATCGTCAAAACGGATTTTATAACCTACTAATTGACTTAACTGAGTGTTCATCTCTTCCGCTATTCGACTACTGACACCCATAGCAGCAATTCGGCGGGGTTGGGTAACTCCAATTAATCCCCAATTGTCCAATCCAGCTTCATAGATAATTTGCGGTATTTGTGTTGTTTTACCAGACCCAGTAGGAGCTTCCACAACAATGACTTGATGTTTCTTTAAAGATCCAATAATAGTATCTTTGTATTGATTGATGGCTAATAGTTCTTTTTGCATATCCTCACTATAGCTGATAAACAAAAAAAGCAAAAGGT
>JAKSBL010000607.1 GCA_022361115.1 Spirochaetota bacterium
ATAAATTTTACCTCCTTTCTAGTATTATTGTTTTAAAACCATCGAACAATGAAAATAAATAATCAGTCAAGAAAATTTCTGATTTCCTCAATTATTTCCTGATTAATTTCACAGATCATTTTTTGCCCCCTCCGGTAACAGCTAATAAGATTAGCATTTTGCAGTTCTTTGAAATGGTGACTGATAGTTGATTTTGAAAGATCCATAATTTCACATGCTCTGGTAAAAGTTTTTTCTGTTGGGATACAACAGTTACAGGAATTATCATCTGCATTACAATCTTTTTGCCAGGAATAGATAGTTTGAAAAAGCCTTAAGCGTTGTTCATTTGATAAAGCTTTAAAAATTTTTGCTAATCTCTCGATTTCCATAGTTCTAATATAATAAAACTATCGAAATAAGTCAAATTTTATTTTCTGATTCTTATTGTGAGATATAACTTGTTTTCCCTGGTTTTTTTTGTCATAATATGAATAATTTTAATAATAGAAAACAGAGCATGAAAAAAGATAGTGATAACTTCCTATTGAGCCTAGGTTTTCCAGAAATTATTGTTCATGAAGCCATAGGCCATTTTGATTTTGTTCAATCCTCACGTCGTATTTTAGTCATTGGGCCGATGGGGTCGGGAAAGACTGAATATTCTGCCCGGGTGTGGCGGGATGCTCAGGTCACTCAAAAAAAGTCGGAAGTGATCGCCAATAAAACATCTACTAAAGGTGCTGATCGCTGTCATGTTTTTTTTATCCGTTCCATTTTAGATACGATGCGCTTTACTGACTACCCGGAAGATGCATTAGCCTATCGAGGCGGCTATGAACGGTGTGGGACAAATATTGCCAAGATTACTAATTCAGAAGATTTAGAAAAAATAATTAAAGAACATCCTCAGGTAGGCACCTGGATTATTGATGAGGCCTCTTTTTATGATGAACGAATAGCCTATGTTGTGAAACAGCAATCCATTGAGCGGGGCCTGAATTTTATTTTCCCTGCTTTGATTTTAAATTTCCGTAAAGAAATCTTTAACCATACAGCGAAATTACTTCTGGAGACTTCTACAGAAGTCATTCCTTTAACTGCTTATTGTGAGCATCCTGAATGCCTAAAGGATTCTTTATACACTTATCGATACTATACTATCAATGGCCAGGAGTGTCCGGCACTCTATTTTGATCCTCTGATTATCATCGGCGGAGATAAAGAAAAGGAAGATGGCAGCTTACCGAATTATTGTACCCGATGCGGCCAGCATCACTATTTACCTGGTAAAGAATACACATTTTTAATATTAAAATTATTAGGAGAAAAGGCTGCAGCCGGAAATCCTCAATTATTACAGAATGAGTTGTATTTATTAAAAAATGACATCAGAAATTCTGAATTAGGGAGACATTTAAAAAATAAATATTTAGCCGGTGATCAGAAAGAACCTATCTATCTTAATGCTTTGCAGGTTCCTTATATTGCGGAAAAAGCCTTAATCTTTTTGTTTGCTGAGCAAAATTTAATTACTGAAGAACTGTTAAAGCAATATATCAATGTGATTCAATTAGATAAGATTTATATCAGCAAAACCTTAGCCGAAAATAAAAGACCCGTAAATTTGGATCAATTAGATCTGCCTTTCTGATTTATTTTTAATTAAAAAATGATTTCTCAACTTTTATTTTGTTCTCAATTTACTGATAATACACCTCCCTATACCCGGTTGAAAAAAGACTAAAAAAAATCATTTCTGTTAAATCCTTGCATCTTAAAATGGTAATTGTATAATAAAAAAATAATCATTTAGTTCTATAAATGCTGATTATTTTACTTGTTTCTGAAAACTAATATGATTATTTTAAATAAAGTAGGAAAGGGGACAATATGAAAAAACGATTCAAACAGATAAGTCTATTTTTTTTGGTTTTTATAATTATTTTCTCAACCTTAAGTTGTAAAAAGCAGGAGGCGGAAAAAGGGCCCATAACTGTAGCTTCAAAGATTGATACAGAAGGAGCATTACTCGGGCAAATGATCGTAGAGTTACTTAAAACCCATGGTTTTACCGTCATAGATAAAACCGAATTCGGCCCTACAGACCTGGTTCGTAAGGCAGTCACCTCAGGTGAAATTGATATTTACCCGGAATATACTGGTAACGGCGGATTTTTCTTTGATGGAACAGATCCTAATGTCTGGAAAAATAGTGAAGCAGGGTATCAATTAGTAAAAAAACTGGATTTAGAAAAAAACAATCTGGTGTGGTTAACACCAGCACCAGCCAATAACACCTGGGCTTTAGCAGTCCGTGAAGATTTGGCTCAACAAAATCAATTAAAAACACTGGAAGATCTCGGAAAGTATATTTCTGCTGGAGGAAATTTTAAATTAGCCTGTTCAGAAGAATTTGTTCAACGGCCAGATGCTTTGCCGGCTTTTCAGAAAGCTTATGGATTCACATTAACAAAAGATCAATTACTCACTTTTTCCGGCGGCAATACCAGCCTAACTGAAAAAGCTGCAGCAGAACAGACTGACGGAGTAAACAGTGCTATGGCTTATGGCACGGATGGAGCTTTATCGGCATTACACCTGGTAGTTTTAGAAGATAACAAAGGGGTTCAACCCGTGTACCAGCCAACACCAATTGTTCGAAAAGCTGTTTTTGATCAGTACCCTGAAATTGAAAAGATTTTAAAACCAGCTTTTGAATCTTTAGATTTAGTGACTCTGCAGTCCTTGAATTCAAAAATAGCTATTGAAGGAAATGATCCTAAAGAAGTTGCCTTAAGTTATCTCAAGAGCAAACAGCTTATTAAAGATTAATGTCGATTAAAACCAATAAACTCTTTTTTTTCATCCTGATGATGGCTTTGTGGGCCATTTTTAAGCTCAATTTTGTGATTTTTAGGGAAACACGGATTGCTAGTGGAGAGGGGATTTCTCTCTTTTCGGTACATGTTCCTTTGTTTCTTAGTTTGTTGAGTTTATGGATGCTCATTTTTTTTCTTTCTCAAATCAAAAGAAACAATGTTATTGAAATGGCCATGATTGGGGTGATCAATTTTATTTTTGTGATTTTACTGATTACCCTGATTTTTTCTGTTCACAAAGTATATGATGCTGATTATCCATTTGCCAGAATAACTCCTGGCGGAGGTTTCTGGCTAATGATTTTTCTGGTGTTTACCACACTTTCAACTTATAAACCCAACCGAAATAACCGATTTTACTGGTTAACTGTTTGCTTATGGTACTCTGGTCTTTTGGTTTTTATTCTGTTACTGGTAACTGGTTCTTTTAATGAACTTTCACTCTTAAAAGAATATCAAAATAAGCAGGATCGTTTTATTCAGGAAGTCTTTCAACATTTATTTATAACCTTTACCGCAGTGATATCTGCTTTAATACTGGGTATACCCTTAGGAATTATTGCCTTCAGAAAAAAGTGGATTACCACACCCGTTTTTACATTTTTAAATTTTGTGCAAACCATCCCTAGTATTGCCCTTTTTGGCTTACTTTTAGTTCCTTTAGCCTATTTAGCCAATCGATTTCCTGTATTAAGACAAATGGGGATTGCAGGAATTGGGAATGCTCCGGCTTTGCTGGCCATAACCCTCTATTCTTTATTGCCCATAGTTTTAAATACTTATACCAGCTTAGTACAAATCAATCAAGAGGTAATAGAAGCAGGCAAAGGTATGGGAATGAACAGCTTACAACAGTTTTGGGGCATCCAGCTGCCTTTAGCATTGCCCATCATTTTAACTGGGATCAGAATTGCTACGATTCAGGCTTTAGGCAATACAACTGTAGTGGCTTTAATTGGTGCCGGGGGTTTAGGCACCTTTATTTTTCAAGGTTTAGGTCAAGCTGCTTCTGACCTGATTCTTTTAGGTGCTATTCCGATTATTTTACTTTCTGTACTGACAGATCTTTTTCTAAAAATTTTGATTGCTGGCTTAACCCCAGCTGGCCTGAAAAGGGATAAAGGATGATTGAATTTAAAAATATCGCTAAATCCTATCATAACCTGAATGTTTTAAAGGATCTCAATTTTACTATTGAGGATCATCAATTAACCGTTATCATTGGCCCTTCCGGCTGTGGAAAATCCACCAGTTTAAAACTCATTAATCGGATGATACAGCCGACTAAAGGTGAAATACTGATAGACGGAAAAAATATTCTTAAAATGAATCCTCAAGTCTTACGACGATCTATAGGTTATGTGATCCAGCAAGTTGGCTTGTTTCCCCATTTAACTGTAGAAAAGAATATTGGTGTTGTTCCCCGCTTATTAAAGTGGGATAAAGCAAAAATCAAGCAGCGAACTGAGCAAATGTTAAAATTGATCAACCTTGATTATGATCAATATGCCCATAAATTTCCTCATCAATTATCAGGAGGAGAAGCACAAAGAGTCGGTGTTGCCAGGGCATTAGCCGGAGACCCGCCACTGTTATTGATGGATGAACCATTTGCAGCTGTAGATCCCATAACCAGGCAAAAACTGCAAAATCAGTTTATGCGGATTCAGAAAGAACTAAAAAAAACCATCCTTTTTATTACTCATGATATAGATGAGGCCATCAAGCTGGCAGATAAGATTATTATTTTAAATAAGGGACAAATTGTTCAATATGATACTCCGGAAAAAATTTTAAAAAAGCCGATCAACAAATTTGTCCATGACTTTATTGGCAGTGACCGGGCCTTAAAACGGTTGTCGCGCTTAACCGTGGAAGAGTATATTGGTGAAACAAAAGGAATTCGTACACAAGATATTACAGCCACGCCACTGGAGCAAATTGAAAATGATTTTTCCTGGTTAATTGATCATGAGGATAAGCTGTGCGGATGGTTTAATAAAATGGAAGCCAGGGAAAATAATGATGTCAATATGGGAATCTATCAAAGTAATCCTGAAGAGATTGCAGTAAAAATGGATATGACTTTACGAGATGCTTTCTCCTATATGCTGGAACAGGGATTTCAAACTATTGCAGTTGTTGATGATAAAGGCAAACTATTAGGAGAGATCTCTTTACAGCTGATTGAAAAAATCATTTTTCTGGGAAATAAAAATGCTGCCAAAAAATAAACTGTTATTATTCACTGGTTATACTTTAGCCATTCTTTTTGTTTTTTGGCTGTTTGCTCAAGAGAAATTTCTGGAAATGATTTTGTTTAAATGTTTCCTGATGAAAGACAAGTCTTACACCCCAAAGCTCCATTAATAATTTTTATTTTAGAGCACTTAAGATTAATCTTTGTCTCCAGTCTGTTTTCCGTTTTAACCGGGATTAGTTTAGGAATTTTGGTCACCAGGGCAAAATGGCAGGAATTTAAAGATCCGGTTGATAACTTAACAGCCATTGGCCAAACTTTTCCGCCTGTAGCCATCCTGGCACTTTCGGTCCCTTTACTGGGATTTGGTTTTAAGCCGACCATTTTTGCCTTAATGATTTACGGCTTATTACCGGTCTTACGCAATACCATTGCCGGGATTAACAATGTTCCTCCGGAAGTGAAAGAAGCAGCTTGCGGAATGGGCTATACTCCCTGGCAAATCCTTCTGCAGATCGAGTTGCCCTTATCCTATCGTGTTATTTTAACAGGTGTAAGAACTTCTATGATTATCAATGTCGGAACAGCAGCTATTGGTGCTACCATTGGTTCAGGAGGCCTGGGGGTACCAATTATTGCAGGATTAGTTGGACAAAATCCGGCCTTTGTTTTAGAAGGGGCAATTCCAGCAGCATTTCTGGCTATTATCATTGATTTCAGTCTAAGAAAGCTGGAAAAAATTATTTAACCGTTATTTTAAAACCTATTCTTTTACCCCCCGGACTGTGTAAGTCCAGAAATTTCCTTCTGCTGCATCAATGGCAAAACCTGCCTTTTTTAATTGTTTTTTTGTTGTAGAAAGCAAGGGATAATCCGGATCCGGAAGGAATTCAGAAACCGCAATGATGCCTCCGGGCCGCAGCACTCTGCGAATTTCAGCTAATGCCTGACTGCGGTTAGGAATTTCCTGTAAAACAGTCACCAAATAAACCAGATCCAAACTGCTATCGGTAAAAGGCAACTCATAAGCATTGGCTTTAATGGGTTCGATATTTTTTACTTTATGTTTATCCATTTTATTTTGCAGTTGATCCAGCATTTTTTGTTGAATATCAATTGCGTAAACTTTACCTTCCGGTCCAATTTTTTCAGCCACATGAAGGGTATAAGCCCCACTGCCGCAGCCTACTTCTGCAACTTCCATTCCAGATTGAATCCCGCTCCGCTCGACCAGTTCCTTAGCCGACTGCAGGGTTCTCCTGCAATTGGAATCCAGAACAGAGCCGAAAAAAGCTGGGGCAGGAAAATGAAAATTTTTACGAATAATCCGTATCACAATTTGATAGACCAAAAAGCCAGTAAAAATATAAAACAATGTACGAATAAATTTGAGCATGATAAACTCCTTTGCAGAAGCAGGTAAGGTCAGAATTAAACTACTTTAAATAATCAATCAACTGCTTAAAGAGATCACAAGCAAAATTGCGGATTTTGTGCTTTTCCCTGCCTTTGGTGATCCTTTTATTTCATTGCATGGATTTAGTAATTATAAACTTCTCAAACTGGAATTTCAAGAAATCTTTTGATTATTAAAGTATTTTGGGTGTAATTTTACCTAGCCGGCAGTTTTTTTATTCCGTTCATGAAAAAAAGGGCTCCGATTAAATTTTGGAACCCTTAGTTTAATTACCTGACTTACACCGCAAAATTATCCTGCATTGGTTTTTAAAACTTGATTACTCGTTTTAATGGCACATAAATCTCCACACATGGTACATACACTCGAGTCTTTTTTAGGGAGAGAGGATAAACGGTAATCTCTTACCTTTTCAGAATCAATAGCCAGTCTTTCCATGGTTTGCCAATCTAAATTAGCTCTAGCCTGGCTCATCTGATGATCCCAGTCAATTGCCCCAGGAATTCCTTTGGCAATATCAGCAGCATGAGCGGCAATTCTGACTGCCATAATTCCTTCTTTCATGTCAGTTAAATCTGGTAATCGTAAGTGCTCTGCCGGGGTGACATAGCAGAGAAAATCAGCACCAGCACTTCCTGCTAAAGTGCCGCCAATAGCTGAGGTGATATGATCATAGCCTGGCGCAATATCGGTAACTAAAGGGCCTAAAACATAAAAAGGGGCATGATGACAGAGTTTTTTCTGCAATTGAATATTGGTGGCGATTTCGTGGAAGGGAACATGGCCCGGCCCTTCGATCATGACCTGAACATTTCTTGACCAAGCTTCTTTGGTGAGTTCGCCAAGAGTGATTAGTTCCTGAATTTGAGGAGCATCTGTCGAATCAGCTAATGAACCTGGCCGTAATCCATCGCCCAAGCTCAAAGTGATATCGTATTTTTCACAAATATCCAGTAAACGATCAAATTGGTCATAAAAAGGATTTTCCTGGTTATTTTTTTCCATCCAGGCCAGCAGCAAAGATCCTCCCCGGCTAACCACACCAGTCAGTCTGGGATTATTACGAACTTTTTTTAAAGCTTGCAGATTTAATCCAGCATGAATGGTTAAAAAATCCACACCTTCATCAGCATGCTGTTCCACAATCTGAAAAAAGTGGTCTCTTTTTAAAACAGAAAAATCATTTCCAAACTGAGCAATAGTATCATAAACTGGTACTGTTCCCAGCATAACAGGAGAATGCTCAAGAATGATTTTACGAAACTTTTGTGTATCTCCAAAAGTACTCAGATCCATGATCGAGTCAGCTTTTAAATCAATCGCTGTATTGACTTTACTCAGTTCGGCTTCCAGATCGCAACAGTCTTCTGAAACTCCTAAGTTCACATTAACTTTTGTGCTGAGTCCTTCGCCAATCCCTCGACCCTTGAGCCTGGTATGCTGGATATTGGCTGGAATGACAATTTTTCCTTGAGCAATTTTTTCTAAAAGGACTTCTTTACTAATACTTTCTCTTTCTATTACATCCTCCATCTTATCAGTAAAAATGCCTTTTTTAGCAGCATCCATTTGAGTTGTATAATTCATTTTGTCTCCTTAATAATATGATTTAAACAATTGATTTTTTCTGGTATATGTCTGGCATTCGTAATTTCAGTTACCAGGCAAATTGTCTTAGCCCCTTTTGCCACCACCTGCTTTAGATTGTGCTCTTTAATACCTCCAATGGCAACAAAAGGGATAGGAACATTTTGCACTGCATATTCCAGATATTCTAA
>JAKSBL010000645.1 GCA_022361115.1 Spirochaetota bacterium
ATTTATTTATAATTTATTATGCTCACAGTACAGTTATCTAGAAAGAGGTATTTTATGAAAGTTCATGATTTCTTAAAAAAGTTTGTAGTTATTTTTCTGATCCTTTTCTCATTTTTCTCCTGCACGAAATCCAGTGTAAAAATCATTAAAACAAATTCTGAAAAAAAAGGGATGCCTCTGAAAATTCATTTTACAAAGGGCCAACACTGGATGAGTAAACAAAAAATGGCTGGATTAATTTCTATAAAAATTACACCACAGATTGCAGTCTGGATAGAAGATCTGGAAGGAAATTTAATCGAAAATATTTATATAACCAATAAATTTGCTAAACAGAAATGGGGATTTATAAAGTATGATCCGGATAAACCAGAGAGGACCAGTTCATTACCATACTGGATAAACAAATTAATAAAAGCCAATTTTGCTCCTCCAACCAAAAACCAGCCACTAGCAGATACTATAACATCGGCAACTCCGAATAGTGATTTCCAACTGGTAACAGTTATTCCAGCTGGTCTTAAACAATTTTCAATCTTTGTGGAAATCAATAAATCTTTTGACGGAAATACGGCTTTTCATGGAAAATGGGATGGAACAGAGGAAGGATTTATTGAGCCAGTAATCAATGGGCAGCCTTCAGTTATATATTCTGCAAAAATTGACCTGGATAACAGGAGTAAAGAGGTAAATTTACAACCGATTGGTCATGGTGGTGAAACTGGAGAAGATGGAAAATTATATAAAGACCTGCAGGGAATTGATACTGCACTGCAAATAGTTAAAAATATAGAAGTTAGTTTTTAGGGGTAAAGGATTCTTTAAACTATTGCCCCACCTGGGAAGTGGTCATGGAATGGACTGGCTGCTGAACAGTTTACCAGAAAATAAAATTCACACCCCATTTTTGGTTTCATTAGATTTCAATTGACGGTTGCGATAACTTTTTATATCATTAAATTAGCAAATCTGTTCTCCCTGCAAAAATTATAAAAGGAACTGTTAATGCCTGAATTACCTGATTTAGAAGTGTATGCTGGTAATCTTACCAAACAGCTTTCTCAAAAAGAGGTAGCTGATGTTTTTGTTTTTGCAGAAGACAAGTGTAATGCTTCTCAGGAAAAGCTGCAGCAATCACTCATTTCTGCCAGAGTTGATAGTTTTAGGCGAAGTGGAAAAGAAATGCACATCAATTTTAGCAATGGACAAAAAATTGGTATACATCTGATGCTAATGGGGCGGTTTGATATTGTATCAGACCTGGAGCCTGTTCCTTTTAAATTATTGGCAATTCGTTTTGCTAAACAGTATCTAACGGTTTCTGATCCTAAAATCTGGGCCAAGATCACCCTTAATCCTGTTGAGTCAAAAGTACCAGATGCCTTATCTGCGGATTTTACTCCCTCCTATTTGGTAACCAAGCTGATGGAGAAAAAAACAAAACAAATCAAAGCATTTCTGATTGACCAGTCTATTGTGAGAGGAATCGGAAACGCTTATGTTGATGAAATCCTTTGGGAAGCCAAGATCTCTCCAGAAAGCAAAGCAGGGAAATTACCATCTGATGTAGTGAATTGTTTACACCACTCCATTTGTCATGTTTTACAACGGTCTGTAAAGGAAATTCTGGCGATTAATCCAGACATCATCAACGGAGAAATTCGTGAGTTTATGAGAGTTCATAACAAAAACAGGCAACATTGTCCTAACGGTTTTCCCATTAAGGTCAGCAAAATCACTTCAAAAACAACCTATTATACCGATGAACAACGAATCTTTTAAGAACTTCAACGGCTGCTTATAAGGACGTTACTCTGTATGCTCATTGCTCGCCAATTCATCCTGGGGAAGGAAATCAAAAGCCCCAGAATCAATAAAATAACGGGGAAGAACCTTGACTGGTCACAAACAGTCGTTTGCTGCTTGTCTATGGGTCCTAACAGGCATATCCTGATGATAATACCTATTTAGAAGATAAGTCTCAATAAATTAGTAAGTAATTGAAATTTTCCAAAAAATGACTAAACTAAATATATTAGCTGAATAAGGATCAATTTTTTTAGGCTGAAAGGAAAACCAGATGAGATTTACAATTAGCAAAAAGCTTTTAATCGGATTTGGAATTATTATTTTGTTCATGTCTATCATCTCTCTTGTCAGTTATTTAACATTAGCTGATAATAAAAAGGGAGCAGAATTCACAAAAGCAGAATCACTGGTATTTGCCATGTATGCTAAAGAAATGCAGCTTTGTGTTGTTCAGGTTCAGCAATGGTTGACAGATATATCAGCGACACGAGGAGCTCCTGGTTTTGATGATGGTTTTGCGGAAGCTGAAAACTATGTCATACTTTTTAATGACTATCTTGCTAAATTTAAAACTCGGTATCAGAACGCAAATGATAGTGAACGGTTAAATAAAATCAATGAACTGGAACAGAACTTTGCAGGATATTATGATATGGGCAAGAAAATGGCTAATGTATATATTCAATATGGTCCTAGTGAAGGAAATAAAATGATGGAAGAGTTTGATCCTTTTGCTGAAAAAATACAGGAAAATATTCATGAACTTGTTAGCTCAGAAACAACTGAACTAAATCTAAACATGGAAAGAATCATCAAAGACACCTCAAATTCAATAATAATCATACTTGTTGTCTTTATATCAGCAGTCATTTTAGGTGTCTTTTTAGCTTTGCTCATTTCCGGAAATATAAAAAATGCAATTTTTAAAATTACTAATTTGTTTCAAAAGTTAGCTAATGGAGATATCTCCTATAATATTGAAGAAAAATTAAAAGAGCGCAAAGATGAAATAGGTGATCTGGGACGTTCGCTGGATACAGTTCTTGATAGTCTAAACCAGCTGATTTTAGAGATCCAAAGCACATCTGGAGGAATTTATTCCGGTGCCAATCAGGTATCTGATGCTGCGCAATCATTATCCCAGGGAGCAAGCCAACTTGCATCAAGTGTTGAACAGATGAGTGCAAGTATTGAGCAAATGGAATCAACTATTGACCAGAATTCAGATAATGCAACTGAAGGGGAAAAAATAGCTACCGCTGCTGCTGAAAATGCTAAAGAAGGGGGAGACGCAGTGAATGCTACTGCTGGTTCCATGGTAAAGATTGCCGATACCATAAAAATCATAGCAGAAATAGCCAACAATACTAACATGCTGGCTTTAAATGCAGCCATCGAAGCTGCACGGGCTGCTGAACACGGGGAAGGATTTGCTGTAGTTGCAACAGAGGTAAGAAAACTTGCTGAGAGGACCTTAAAAGCTGCTGATGAGATAAAAAACACTTCAGCCAACAGTGTTGAAGTTGCAGATAAGGCTGGCAACTTGATCTCTGAAGTCGTTCCTAATATTATAAAAACCTCAGATATGGTCCAGGAGATAGCCAGTGCTTCCAGAGAACAAAAAAGCGGCATGAAACAACTAGCAAGTGCAGCAAGTCAGCAGGAAAAGGTCACCCAGATAGTCAGTGCCAATTCTGAAGAGCTGGCCTCGACAGCAGAAGAAATGGCCTCTCAGTCAGAAAAACTCCTCAATTTGGTGAACAATTTTAGAATTAGAGAGAATGAAAACATAATTGGTCAACCTCAATTGCCAGAAAACAGCCTACAAGACAATAGTGCAAGCTCTGAATAAACAGACAGCCTCTAGACACTCAGCGAGGTACTTAAACTATTACTCAAGGTTCTGCAAGTTGCCCCAGGTCGTTACTGTCATCCATGAACCTTCACTAAAACCTCTCTGAATGGTGCTAGTACAAGAGAAAATACAGGAAAAACCCTAATAGATATAATGATAAAAATGATTTAAAAGTAAAAGAATGAAAACAATCATTAGAAGCACAGCAGTTAAAGAAGAAGCTGACAAAGGAAACTTTATCTCCCATGAAAAAGCAAAATCTTTCACTAAAACAGCATAAAATATTGATTACTCTTATGGAGAGTATTATAAAAAAATAAAAAAGTAGAAAAATATGGAACAAATAAAAGATTATCAATTTTTAATCTTATCTGATGATAAAGATAGAGACCAACATGAAAGAAATTTATACAAAGCTTTCTATGAAAAATATCCCTGGTATGCAAAAAGATTCTTTAAAGTAGTTGCTAATGAAAGATTAATTCCTAATATCCCATATTCTGATCAGATAATTTATGGAGCAAAAAATAATAGAGATATAATCATTTCATTTTCCGCATGTACTAACTTAGAGAATACCGAAACAGAACAGATAGGTTTTTCTATCCCTAAAGATAAAGCTATTATTGAAGGACTTCATTTCTATGGAAATTTGGATAAGAGTCGTTTTTTTGGAATGGAGGAAATTTACACCGCTTTCATGAATTATGCCCTGGGTGATTTAAAACAAAAAGGTTACAATAAAATCTATTCTACCTGCTCTAGAAGATTACTAATTGTATATAAAAAAATGGATTTTCAAGTGCAGGAAAGTCTTGAAGTTGATGGTGATACTGAATATTTAATCATGAGAGAACTGTAAGAATTCAAGTTTTCCATCTCCACCCAAATTACCCCTTTTAAACAATCAGCATGAACCTTCACTGACACCAACCTTGATTTTATCTGGGACTTTGCCTTTTCCGTTCACCTTCCCAACCCTGACGGGTTCCTTCATTAAATTACTGTAATAAGCAAAGCGTTAAAAGAATTATTAAACATAATCTAAAAATTGAATTGATTTTTTCATGAAATCAAGTATATTAAAATTAGAGGAGAGAATATGCCTGCAATAATAGAAAAAGAATTAAAAGATAAAATATCAAAACTTCCTGATGATTTAAAAAAAGAAGTACTTGATTACACAGATTACTTGTTAAATAAATATTCTTCAACAAAAACTCAGCAAAGAAAAAAAGAAAACCCTTTTAAAGACCTGGCTGGATTCGTCTCAATAGGTGAATTATCCTCTAAAGATATTGATAAAGAAATATATAA
>JAKSBL010000140.1 GCA_022361115.1 Spirochaetota bacterium
GAAAAAAAGCAATAAAAAGTCCAGAATAATTTAAAGATAACTTCTTAGCGTAAACTGCACTAACGGCAATTAACACACAGGAGAAGAGTATGGCTGCTTCACCTAAAAGTTCTTTTTTAGTATTTGATTTCATTTATTTATCTTAAAATAATATTGATAATAGAATAACTAAATCTTATCATTTGGTAGTATTATAAAGTAAATGAAAGAATCTGAATAGCAATATTTTATTTTTTAAAGAATTTATAATTATTTGATATATTATTTCTGATAGGTATAAATTTCATCAATTGTTTGTAATTGAAAACCTATTTTTTGATATAGTGAACGTGCCATATAGGAAGAATGAAGCACAGCCTCAGAATAACCATAGTTCTGGGCATCAATCAATAACGAATTAACAATTTGATTAGCTATTCCTAATCCCCGAAAATCCGGTAAAACAGAAATCCAATATAATCCAGCTGTATCACTGCCTTTAAATAAAGCACCTGTACCAGCAATTTTATCCTTATATTTAGCTAGATAAAATACAAATTGGGGATAATAAGCTAAGAGTTCACAAAACTGCTCAAAATAGACAGCATGATTAGTAACATTAGGAAAAAAAATTGAACGAACAATATTAAACCAGTTTTCTAAATCCTTATTATTATTTATCTGAAGGATCTTTAATTCTTCTGTTAATCCCTTTTCATGAATCATATTTGAAATATAGAAACACTTACCATGAATTTCAGCTGCTTTTTGAAAACCGGCTTTTAATAAATAATCACCTAAATTTCTCGGAGATGAAGATGGAGTTACAAACCAATGAATGAAACGATGCTTAAAAATATCCTTAATTCTTTCAATTTCAGTTTCAATATTTCGATTATCTAAATAAGTATTAAAAACTCGATTTAAATGTATAATTGGTGATTTAGTCCAGCTCAGCTGTTTACTATACATTAAAGAACAGCCTTCTAGATAACCAAAGTGGGACATAAATTCAAAAAGGTTCTGTTCAATACGATATTTCATTGATGCGAATCCATTAATTTATTTTACTATTTGCAGGTAATACTGCCTAATATAATCCCATTTCAGTAAATATAAAACCGGATGGAATTAACGCTACTTTTTTTAATCAGGATTGAAAAAGATACCTGCATTTTACCATGAATTTGCTTTTAAGAAAATGGAATATCCACATATTTTTCAATAATTGTGATTTTCATAAAAATGAGGTGTAAATACAAAAATTCTTTTGTTAACAGCTTTAAATCAGTTCATTTTCCAGATCATGATAACTGCTTTCCAGATTATTAATCTGGTCAGTAAAGTGCATAATCTGGTCCTCTAAATTCTTGATTTTATCTTCCTGCTGACTAACTACAACTTCTTCCATACGGGTACAGTCAATCAGCAACTGAGCCAAATCTCTTTTACCTGAAGAAATTTTTAAATTAAGGAATTCTTTTTGTTCGATTAAACGAGCTAGAGAATCTTTTTGCTTCACAAGTTGCTGGATAGAATATTCATATTGTTTGATTAATTGAGGATTGGCAGTGGTCTGTTTCTTTTCTGCCAACTTAGAAATATCTTCCCTAATTTGTTCAATAGTCTGGCCCTCAAATACAGACTGCATTTCTGATTGACGTTTTATGTAATTCTTCAATTCTTGGATCATATTATCCAGTTGTTGTTGTATTTGCTGATAATTAAATTTCTCTTTTAATGATTCTGAATCTTTTATTTTTTCTAAAATTTTATTACTTAAACTTTCACATTCTTCAAGCAAAGTATTTTTTACTTCTTTATTTTTTTCAGACTGAACGACTTTATTTTGATTTCTTTGATTTATGGATACTACCGACAAAGTTTTCAAATTAAAACGCACACCTGTTTCTTCCAAAACAGCCTGAAAATTTTTTTGATGCTTATTAAAGAAAAAACTATGTATGCCCACTCCAATGATCCAGATAACATCAACAGCGATTACAAAACCTGGAGGAGGCCCTCCAAAGACGGCACTAAATAGAGGAATCAAGCAATTTGCTCCTACCAAAGTAAACAAATTGGTAAAAAAAAATCTACGGTTATCCAGAAGCCTTTGTAAAATACTCAGACTTTGACGACTCATCTCTTTGGGCAGGTTCATAAAAATATCAAGATATTTCTTGAAAAGAAAGTGATTCACTATCCTATTAATAATCAATATTAACCAAACTCCCAAAATTGTCATTTTTTCATGAAAATAGGTTATATTGTATCGAGCAAAAAATGTATAAGCCTGTCCTAGCCGATCTGATATTATGTAAAAAAAATAGAGAGAACAGGAAAAAATATTCAACCAGAGGAATATTAGTTTTCTTCTGGATTTTTTTAATAACCCTTTTAAAAATGACGATTCATTTATTGTATCTTTTTTTTTTTTTTTTTTATTCATCTTGTTTGACCTTGAAAATTACTGATTAAAAAAAACATCAAAACATTAAAACTAATATAAAAGGTTTAGAGAGTTTTTGCAAGAAAAATCTTAATACATTATTTCTAAAAATCCACTCTCTTAATCAAAAAAAATTTTGCCCTGCTAATTTTTTAACTTTTATTAAAAAAATTTCACTTTTTCCTTGACTCTCCCCTATAGGGGAGGGGGTATAGTTAAAATATACCAAAACAAAGGAGTTGATTATGATGAAGCATTTATTAATCCTTTCAATAGCTTTAACCTTTATAGGCTGCGGAAGCAAACCCTGGCAATCAGTGGATAACCCAAAATCAGTAATCTTACCCAACATCAGACCACAAATTGGAGGACATTGTGAAAGTTCGGCTATGTATAATGTACTCTACTATTTAGATTATCCTTTTAATGAAGCAGATATTGTCGGCGGCGGTGGCGCTATTGGTTTTATGTATCAAAAGGGAGATTTTCCTTTCCTGGGTGGCAGAAACTACAGCATGAGAGAAAACTTTTTTCAGTGTGCTGGTATTAAATGGCACAAAGCTCTGGATGAGGATGCTGAAGATTCCTGGAAAGGGATAATGGATGTCTTAAAGCAAGGGTTACCTGTTGTGCTCAGGGTGGATATGCGTTACCTCCCCTATCTTTATGGAGGTAAATACGGTCCCTCTTATATGAGCTTTGGCTGGCATATAATTGCTCTGTTTGGGATTGATTTTGAAAAAGAAATTGCATTTGTGACAGATACGGCACTTGAAGGGCTGCAAACCATTAAACTAAAGGATTTAGAAAAAGCCCGTTCATCTGATGCAAAAGTTTTCCCACCTCATAGAGAATACTATTGGGTTGAAAAAAAGCCTGCTGATTATCAGCCAGACTGGCAAAAGATTTTTGAGTTTTCCATAGCTGAAGTGATAAAAAACTATGAATGGCAGGCAAAAACAGCAGAAGAAAAAGCAATGGGTTTAGGTGGCCTGCTAGGCTTAAAAGACTTTGAAAATGAATTAATTCATTTTGAAGAGACAATCACTAAAACCTATCTCCTCCCACCGGTTTTTGAATATCTTTATGGCTGTATTGAAACCAATGGTACTGGTGGTGCAGCTTTCAGAATATTTTACCGTAATTTTTTAACTCAAATGTCAGACCGTTTAAATCAATCCAGTATTGATGAAACAATTACCTCGATCAATAATTCTATCAATGCCTGGCACCAGCTATCTAATGAGTTTCAAGAAATATCAAAGGTAATTAAAAAAGCTAAAAAACCAGAACAGAGAAAAGACTTATATCTAAAAGCTGCTGAAAAAGCAGATCATCTCTACCTGCAGGAAAAAGAGTTTTATGAGATTTTAAAAAAGCAGCTATAACTATCAAAATATCTGCCATCAAAAGTTATCCATTCTTTTTTAAGACGGAGAACACAAAAGTGTTCTTCTCTTTATTTTAATATTTCAATCATTCCCTTACAGCGTTTAACAATTTGCTCAGCTGAGGAATATTGATTTTCACGAATATCAAGAATAAGCTTTACTTGCTGCGTAAACTCTTTTGATTTTATGGAGATATTTTCTTTGGCTAGCAAAGACAGCAGCATATCTGCACGATTAATTGGAGCAGTTATGTTATACCTGATAAGTTTAATAAAAGGAGTTTTTCCTGCTTTTTTAACAGCTTCTACTACCCCTTTTTTGTACATAGAAGTTAAGCCACCAGTTCCCAGCTTAGTTCCTCCAAACCAGCGAGTTGTAATTGCCAGAACATTGACTAAATCCTCTCCAATCAATACTGCCAGCATAGGAGCACCTGCAGTACCGGTTGGCTCGCCATCATCGGATCTTTTAATATAGACCTGTTCGTTTTCTCTTCTCAATCGCCAGGCATAGCAGTGGTGAGAGGCAGTTTTTTCTTGATTTTTCCAGGTTAGCAAAATCTTTTTTGCCTGATCTTCACTAGATATCTGAAAAAGACGGGTAATAAATTTGGATTTCTTTTCAATCAGCATTATTTCTACTTCTTTTTTTATTTCATTCATTGAGTATAGACTATTTCAACCTTTCTTAAGGGTATCTAACAATCAGCACCGGGTACAGAGATGCATACAAAACAAAAACCTGCATTTTCTGTAAAAAAGGAAAAATTTCCTGATCATATTTGGGAAAAATCAAATCCCTTCACCTATTGTCATTTTTTGTGCCATTATAATGAAGATTATCCAGGAAGTCAATTCTTATCACTGGTATAAAATATAAACAGCTGAAAAAGTTTAAAAGTTCTCAATACTGAATTCATTGACATTTTAAACAATTTCAGATAAATTAAGGAAACAATTCTTATAAAAAATCGATTTACATAAAGGATGTTTCATGGCTACCCAACTTTCTAAAACCTATGAACCAAAAGAATTTGAAGATAAATGGTATCAATATTGGCTGGAAAAAGGATTATTTACACCTAAACCAGGCAAAAAGAATGAGAAATTTGTCATTGTCATCCCACCTCCTAATGTTACTGCTGTTCTTCATATGGGACATGGATTAAATAATACTATTCAAGATATTTTGATTCGCTATAAAAGGATGCAGGGTTTTGAAACTCTCTGGGTACCTGGCACTGACCATGCTGGTATTGCTACTCAAAATGTTGTAGAAAAGGAGTTAGCAAAAGAAGGGAAAAAGAGAAGTGATTTTACCAGAGATAAATTTGTCGAAAGAGTCTGGGAAACGGCTTTACGCCATCAAAAATCCATTATTGAACAATTAAGAAAAATTGGTTGTAGTGCTGATTGGAATCGCAATGCCTTTACTTTTGATGAACAGCGTTCACAGGCTGTTAAAAAAGTATTTATTGATCTGTTCAATCAGGGTTTAGTTTATAAATCAAAATATATTGTTAATTGGTGTCCCCGTTGTAAAACAGCTCTATCAGATGATGAAGTAGAACATCAGGATAAAGGGGGGAAACTCTGGCATATCAAGTATCCAGTCATTGACAGTGATGAATTTATTGTTGTTGCCACTACCCGACCAGAGACCATGCTGGGTGATACAGCTGTAGCTTTTAACGATCAAGACAAACGCTATCAGAAATACAAAGATAAATATTTCAAGCTTCCTTTAACAAATAGAAAGATCAAAGCCATCTTTGACAGTTATGTAGATCCTGATTTTGGAACAGGTGCAGTAAAAATTACTCCTGCTCATGATCCTAATGATTTTGAAATGGGCCAACGTCATCAATTGGAATTTATTAATGTCATGAATGATGATGCCATTATGAATGAGAATGCTCCAGAAAAATACAGAGGTATGGATCGTTATCAATGTCGTAAAGAAGTAGTAGCAGATCTGGAAAAAGCAGGCTTATTAGTGAAAACAGAGGACCATCACCATGCAGTTGGAGAATGTTATCGGTGTCAAACCACAGTAGAACCCCGTTATTCTGACCAATGGTTTGTCAAGATGAAAGAACTTGCAAAACCAGCATTAGAAGTGGTTGAAAATGGTAAAATCGAGTTTTTACCTCAACGATGGATAAAGGTTTATAATAATTGGTTAAATAATATTCGGGATTGGTGTATCTCCCGACAGCTCTGGTGGGGACATCGTATACCAGTTTATTATTGTAAAAGTTGTCATAAAGTAATGGCAGACTATGAAATGCCTGATGTTTGTCCTGACTGCGGTTGGACTGAGTTTGATCAGGATCCAGATGTACTGGATACCTGGTTTTCCTCCTGGTTATGGCCTTTTTCTACACTGGGTTGGCCAAATCAATCAGATGATTTAGAAAAATACTATCCTACTGCAACTTTAGTTACTGGCCCAGATATCATCTTTTTCTGGGTAGCCAGAATGATCATGTCAGGTTTACACTTTATGAATGATATCCCTTTTTCCAGAGTTTTTTTCACTGGTATGGTAATGGATTTAAAAGGACGTAAAATGTCCAAATCACTGGGTAATGGAATTGATCCTTTTGACGTTATCGATCGGCATGGTGCAGATGCTCTCCGTTTTACCATGGTAGCCATTGTCAGTCCGAATCAAAATTTAAAACTGGGCTTTCCTAAAGATCCCAATAGTAAAGAACAGGATTCTTTTGAAATTGGAGCAAAATTCGCCAACAAGATCTGGAATGCATCTCGCTACATTTTAATGAATGTTCCTGAGGGCTTCTCCCCAATAGCATTAACAGATTGTCAGCTGGATATATTTGATCAATGGATTCTCCACTCTCTTAATGAAACCACTAAAATTGTTATAGATAACCTGGACATTGCCCGCTTTAATGATGCGGCAAAGCAATTGCAGGCATTTTTCTGGAATAACTATTGTGACTGGTATGTTGAACTTAGTAAATCCCAAATATTTAGTGATAATGAAAAAATCAAACAATCAAAGTTGTCCATTTTGATATATGTCTTGGATCATTTTCTGAAATTATTACATCCACTTATGCCTTTTATCACTGAGGAAATTTATCAAAAACTGCCTGAGCATCAAACATCGATCATGATTGAAGATTATCCTGAATACCAAGATACTCTCTCTTTTCCTCAAACTATTAAAAAAACAAATAAATTTTTTGACTTACTTTACTTAATCCGAAATATTCGTGGAGAAATGAATGTTCCAGCAGAAAAGAAAATTGAAGTTCGTGTAAAAACTGGCGATAAAGACTTATTGGAATTTTGTCAGAACTATTCAAAAGATATTCTATATCTGGCTAAAGCAGAAAGTATCACAGCTAATAACCAAATCACTAAACCAAAAGGATCAGCTGCAGGAGCAAATGATATTTGTGAAGTATTTATCCCTTTAGAAGGGATCATTGATATTAAAACAGAAATTGCCCGTTTAGATAAAGAATTACTTAAAGTTACCAAGGATTTCAATAATACATCAAATAAACTTAAAAATGAAAACTTTACCAGTAAAGCTCCGCAAGAAGTTATAGAAAAAGAAAAAGGTAAACTGGAAGAATTTAAATTAAAAAAAGAAAAACTGGAAATCAATCTAAAATTATTAAAGGATATTCAGTAATTTTGATATTAAATTAGTAAAATCCTATATGTTTTAATTTGCAATATTAATAAATGTTAATGCTTTAAAATCAGGCTTTAGCTTCTTTTTCTCATTTTTGTTACTTGAAAGATATCAGCTACATATACCAATAGTAGGGCTAAAAATCCACTTAAGGTTTTTAAAATCCGGTAAAAGGTATTGATATTGACAAAGCGGCTTCTTAAAATATCCCGGGGATATTCGTGAAGAAAAAAGATCGCTAGCAATCCAGCAATAAAAAAGATAATGCGAGCAGATTTTACCTGATGCAATATATAAGTAGTAAAATAAAGACTCACTCCAGCGGCAAAAATTAGAATAAAAATTATTTTCATCCAGTTTTTTAGTAGATATAATAAATCCGACATATAAAAACTGAGATTATAAGTAATCAGTACAAAAACGGTTAATATATAAAAGATGAGAAAATACTTACTGCCTTCTTTAAAATTTTTCACTTTTGAATAATAACGGATGATACGAAAAATAGCAAGTTTTTTTTCCGGCATCTATCTGCCAGATGCCGGAAAAAAATTATTTTACTTCTGCAATCACTTCCATTTCAACCATAGCACCAAGGGGTAATTTAGCAGCTTGAATACAACTTCTTGCCGGTGGGTTTTCTTTAAAAAATTCTGCATATACTTCATTAAAAGCACCAAAATTTCCCATATCATCTAAAAATACTAAAGATTTTACTACATGCGAAAAATCAGAACCAGCAGCAGTTAACACTGCTTCCATATTCTTTAATGCTTGTCGAGTTTGTTCTTTAATTCCCCCTTCTACAAATTTACCTGTTGAAGGATCAATAGGCAATTGTCCTGAAGTAAAAACCATATTTCCCAACTTAGTAGCCTGGCTATAGGGCCCAATGGCTTGAGGAGCTTTGTCAGTTTTAATAATTTCTTTCATAAATATTTATCCTTTCAAATTTTATATTATATTCCATATGTGTGTATTAACAAACAGTATTATTGTTGTTAATCAGTCTTAGACTACAGCCTCAATACTAAAATAGTTTATTTTTTAAATCTACTATAAAAAAAATCACAAAGATTATTAAAGATAAGGGCAGGAATAATAGGATATATTTTAATTGATAAAAGTTAAAAAAATAAAACAAACCACATAGGACTGCAGGGATAAGAGAAAGATAAATAATCCAGAGAATCTTTTGATATAACTCATAAGAGTCTTGGAAAAATGGAATTGCTAAACTAGTAAATAAGGCATGACTCAATATAAATCCAAAGAGTACTAAATAATATAACATAGAATCCGGATAGTCCTGGTGAATACTTTGAAAAATATGAAGCAACGAAAATATTCCTAAAAGGTAAGCAAAACAAAATAAAAATGTATTTGACCATTCCAAAGTCATAGAAATATTAGAAAAGAAATCTACAATAAAATAAAACGAAAAAACAATCAGTAAAGAAAATAAGAAGCCATTAAATAAAACCGACTTCCAAAGAATGACTTGAAAATGTGCACGTCCTGTATAAAAATAATTGATCATAAAAAATATGACATTAATAATAAAGCCGGTAAGAATACCACACAGAAATAAAATAAAACTTTGTTTAATCTCTTCACTATTGAGAAAAGGGTTCAAAATCATTGTAATAAAAATGAAGCAAATTGGTAAAAATAGAATATGTAAAATTCCCATAGTGATTTATCCTAATAATTATCTAAGTATCTGGAAAATCAAGCAACAGAGTTATACTACCACCAATACTTTTACTTTTAATCAGCTGCCATGCATCTAATCCAATTGTTAACTTAATTTCAATTGGAACAAATGCAGGACGTAATCGAATCACTGTTCCTGCTGCTAAAGCTGGTACTAAATTAAAACCGAGTAAAGGCAGAGAAAGATCACCTGATTCAGTCTCATTAGCTAAGCCAATATCAATAAAAAAATCCCAGAATATTTGCCAGTTCAATTCTCGCTTAACATTCTTAGAGAAAAAAGATGGAGTAGTAAAATCAAATAATGGGATAGAATAGGATAAATTACATAGAATTCCACCCATCCCTTGAAAATATTTCGGAGCTTTA
>JAKSBL010000385.1 GCA_022361115.1 Spirochaetota bacterium
TCTATCCCCTGAGCTACGGGCGCTGATAAAATAAATATTGTTAGCCACAGCCATTGACAATTTCGTAAAATATCATTATTTTCTTTAATATGCAATTAGTTCATGATCAAGAAAATAAGCAATTTTACATCTCTATTAGCAATCAAAAAGCTGTTTTAAAATATCGAATTACATCTGATGGTAATTATGATTTATATCATACCTTTGTTCCTCAGGCAGCAAGAAACAAAGGTATTGCTGCCCAGCTGGTTAAGGCTGCCATACAATGTGTTCAGGAAAAAAAAGTTAAAATCATTCCAACCTGTCCTTATATTAAGACATTTATCAGAAAATTTCCTCAATACCAGTCCTTTTTGATTTAAAAACACGCTGCTTCAATTCTCTATCATTTTTCTTTTCTCATTGCTTTTAAAAAAATATCTTGTTATTAATTAAAATAGAATATAATGTGGTTGTATGTTTTATTCATTTATCAATATTATAAAGCAGATAAAACTCAATATACCTAAAAAGTGAGGAGGCCTTTATGTCTGATGAATGCAAGAAACCAATGGTAGTATTTACTCAATATAGTGCTTATCAGGTGGTTGATTTAAAAAAACTGGTTGATCATGAAGGCAAAGAAATAAAAACAAAAGAAGTTGTTACCCTTTGCCGCTGCGGGGTGTCTCAATGTAAACCATTTTGTGATGGAACTCATTCTGAGATTGAATTTGTTGGTACAAAGCAAGAGGATCGGGTTGCTGACCGGGTAAAAGATTATCAAGGGGAGGAGATAATCATTCATGATAATCGAGGGGTTTGCTCTCATGATGGTACCTGTATTTTTTCACTGCCCCGTGTTTTTCGATCAAAAGCCCGTCCCTGGATTGACCCGAATGGAGCTTCAAAGGAAGAAATTATCGAAGTGATTAAAAAGTGTCCTTCCGGAGCCTTGGGTTATACAGTAAATGGGAAAAAATACCAGGGTAATTTTGAGGAACCCATGATTAAAGTGGCCAAAAATGGCCCTTTTGAGTTAAAAGGGGGGATTGTTTTAAAAAACGATACCAATGATCATCCCCATTTAAGCGATCACTGTACTCTCTGTCGTTGTGGTAGTAGTAAAAATAAACCCTTTTGTGATGGTCAGCATATTGATGCTGGCTTTGATGATGCTCAGTAACTTAGCTTATTCCTGTTTGCTATTATAATTTTTTTAATCCACAAGTCTGGTCTGATAATTTTTCTAAAAAATTATCCATCTCTTTCTTTCTCTCCTGACCAATCTGCTGCGCCAAAGGAGTCTGAAGGTGAGAAAGCATTTTTTTGGAAAAATCTTTAATCAGAGTAATTGCTGATTGAACATCTGGAGTCCAATCATCCATGCCGACAATGGATATAAGACGGGTGATACCAATATATCCCATAAAATCCAGGGTATCTGCATCATGAAAGATAATGGCTTCCTGGCTGTCAGAAGGATTACGATAAAACATATGCCCTTCGACAACGAGTTGAACTGCTGGAATTTTGCCAGTTGGGAAATTGATTTCTGTTAATATATCAGTTATCAGCTCAGCTGATCGATCAGAGTGGTCCACATCTGCTTTTCTATACTGGTTAAAAGCACCAATATCATGAAGAAAACTGGCGGCAGTAATAATATCCTGATCAATTAGCATTTTTTGTTGTTCTGCCAGATAAATGGATAAAGCCATTACCCTCTCAGAATGATGAAATCCCCAGGCAGGATGATTAAAGTTTTTTGAAAACTCAATTAATTTTTCTTTCCACATAGTATACTTCTTTTTTTATATTTAATCGTTAAAACATTTACTATTTAAAGTTAAGTATATTGATAGGAAAAGTCAATGACTAAAATATCAGTAGTGATTAAATTACCTTGACCAAATATCCATTTTTTGTTAATTTTTTCATAAATTTAACAATAACGGGGCAGACATATGGATGGTTTTAAAGCTGAAGAGATTTTTAATCAACTCACCGGTTATACCTATAATGATATAATTCTTTTACCTGGTTTCATTGATTTTGATGTTCAACAGGTTAATCTAGAAACTAGATTAACAAAAAATATTAAACTGCAATTACCCTTTGTGTCTTCTCCTATGGATACTGTTACAGAAACCGATATGGCAGTTCATATGGCTCTACTCGGTGGTATTGGTATTTTGCATTATAATAATACTATTGAAGATCAAGTTGAAATGGTCAGAGGGGTGAAGCGTTATGAAAATGGTTTTATTACCGATCCAGTTGTTTTAAGCCCTGAACATACCATCGATGATGTCCTGGATATTAAGAAGAAAAAAGGCTTTTCCGGTATACCGATTACTGAAAATGGAACCTTGGAATCCAGGTTGATTGGTATTGTTACAACCCGGGATATTGATTTTGAGAAAGATAAATCCAAAAAACTTCAGGCAGTTATGACAACAAATTTAATTACTGCTAATGAAGGTGTGACTCTTTCTGAAGCAAATGATATATTACGTAAAAAAAAGGTTGGTAAACTACCCATTATAGACCAGAATGGTTTATTGAAAATGTTAATGTCCCGTACAGATTTAAAGAAAAACCGTGATTTTCCTCATGCAACAAAGAGTGAGAAAAAACAATTGAGAGTTGGAGCTGCAATTTCCACACATGACCAGGATAAAGAGCGGTTAGCTGAGTTAGTTGCTAATAATGTTGATGTGATTGTAATTGATTCTGCTCAAGGGTATAATGTTTATCAAATCAACATGTTACAGTATATTAAGAAAACTTATCCAGCCTTGCAAGTGATCGCCGGGAATGTAGTAACGAAAGAGCAGGCAGAAGCTTTGATCAAAGAGGGAGCAGATGCTCTCAGAATAGGCATGGGGCCTGGATCGATTTGTACCACCCAGGAAACCATGGCTACAGGACGTCCTCAAGCAACTGCTGTTTATCATACAGCAAAAATTGCTAAAAAATATGATGTTCCGGTAATTGCAGACGGAGGAATTAGTACCATTGGCCATATTATGAAGGCTCTGTCATTAGGTGCCGGGACTGTGATGATGGGTAGCTTGCTGGCTGGAACTTCTGAATCACCTGGTGACTATTATTACAAAGATGGGGTACGTTTAAAAAAATATCGCGGTATGGCCAGTATTGAAGCGATGAAAGAAGGTGGAGAAAAGCGTTATTTTGCTACGGAGGAAAGCATTAAGGTTGCCCAGGGGGTATCTGGAACTGTAATTGACCGGGGAAGTTTATTAAATTTTATTCCCTATTTAGCCCAAGGAGTACGTCATGCTTTTCAGGATACAGGTTTTAGAGATTTAAAAGCATTGCATGCTGGATTAGATAATGGAAAACTGAGAATGCAGATCAGAAGCTTTTCTTCAATAAGAGAAGGCGGCGTTCATGATCTTTATCAGTTTGAAAAACATATGATTTAAGGAGTTCTGTTTATGTGGTTAGGTATTGATCCCTTATATTGGTTAATGATGGCACCAATATTTCTTTTATCACTTTTTAGTTCATTTAGTGTGAAATCAGCATATTCTCAATTTTCAAGATATACCACCCGGGCTGGTTTAACTGGTGCACAAGTTGCCCGGCAATTATTAAAAGTCAATGGTATTACAGATGTGGTGGTCAATGAAACCAGAGGTTTTCTTTCTGACCATTATGATCCGGTAAAAAAAGTTATCCGCCTCTCACCTGATGTTTACCACCGCCGGTCCATATCTGCCATTGGTGTAGCTGCACATGAAACCGGCCATGCTATCCAGCATGCCACTTCCTATAGCCCCTTAGTATTTAGAAATATGATGGTTCCAGTTGCTTCTATAGGTTCTAATTTTGCCTATATTTTCATTATCATGGGATTTGTACTGGGAATGCTGGGAGTTATTAAATTAGGAATTATCTTGTTTAGTGCTGTTGTGGTTTTTCAGGTTTTAACTTTGCCTGTTGAGTTTAATGCATCTAGCCGGGCAAAAACTCAATTAGCCCGTTTTGGATTAGTTAATAAACAGGAACTAGAGGGGGTCAATAAAGTTCTTTCAGCAGCTGCCATGACTTATGTAGCTGCTGCAGCTTCTTCTATTATGACTTTACTTTATTTTCTCCTTCGATCAGGAATACTTGGCGGCAGGGATGATTAAGATAAATGGTCAAATAAGAAAAAGCAGATTTGATATTTATTCATCCTGATTTTTCTTTTTACCAGAGGATTTGGTTTTTTCATAAATGGAACACCACCACAAAAATCCAGCACCAATAAAAAATATTCCCAATCCGCCAAAAAAGAAACCTAAGTTAGCCAACTGACTCATTATTGTCCTCACTTTTTTTCATTCTTATCATAATATGCCTGTATCAAAAATAGCTGCAAAGTAAATAGATTTAAATAAACTAATTACTTTCAGCAACTTTAGTTCTTTTATCTTTTAGCTTTTTCCACCAGATATCAGCATACAGCATAAAAAACAGCCCCACTAAAATGCCAACAGTGCCAGGTACTAAAAAAGGGACAGCTGTTTCCTGGCCTAGAAACAGGCCTAACAAAACCGCAATCAGAGGATTGACAAAAGCATAACTTACCACCCGGTTGGCAGGTTCATTTTGAAGGAGATAATTAAATGCACAGAATGCCGCATTGCCAATAATAGCTAAGTAAAGAAGTCCCCAAATGGAAGCAGGAGAGAATTCTGCAAAGTGAATAGTTATTGATTGATTGTATATAGTTACCCCTATCAAACTAACAATACCAACAAATAACATTTGAATACCCCCATTGATAAAGCTGTCCGGATAGACTTTTAAACGGTGGCCCATGCTGGTAGCAAAAGCCCAGAAACCTACTCCGCAAAGAACCAGTAAAACATGAGTAGATAGATTGTTTAAAAAAGAAGTACCATCAAAAAGCAGGAGAGAGACACCGGAAATTCCAATGAAAATACCTAAGAACCCAAACAAAGTAATTCGTTTCTTTATAATGAGCCAGTCAAATATTGCCACTATCAAAGGGCAGGAAGCAATGATCAGGGCAGCCAAATAGCTGTCTACTTTTTGTTCGGCAATTGTTACCAGGCCATTACCTCCGATGAGGAGAAAAGTTCCTAAAAAGATAGAAGAAAACACCTCTTTTAAATTGGGTAATCGTTTAAAACGACCTGTTAAATAAGCTAAAAAAAGAAAAAAAGCCCCACCAATAGTAAAACGAAAACCAACCACATAAAAAGGTGGAATGGTGGTCACAGCAACTTTGATGAAAAAGTAAGTTGATCCCCAGACAATATAGACGGTTAAATAGCTAAGATAGATTAACCAGATATTCTTTTTTTTCATGCATCATTCTTTCTGTTCCAAAATTAATATTAAATAATATAAGCTGTAAAGTTTAGAAAGTCAATCGAACTTATGGTTCTGATAAAAATATTCTGGAAAGGAAAACTGAGATTTTGTGTATGTGAAAGTTATTTTTTTTCTTCTCTATATTCTGTATAAATGGTTAATTTATAACCTGGATAAATTAAATCTGGATCTTCAATATAGGCATTATCTTTATGAATTTTTGGCCATTTCCAGGGATCTTTTAAAAATCGATCTGCTACATCCCAAAGGGTATCCTGGTCTTTTACAATGTAAAGGTTTTTATTATAAAACCTGCCGTCAATGGAGACCACTTCAGTTGTATATTCACCTTGTTTTAAGATAGTATCATTTTCTTTTTCCGTTTTTATAATTAAAGATTTATCATCACTTGTAGTGATTTCTTTATCTGTATAATCAATTTCTTCAACCAGGACTTGTTCTCCCTTAAACTCCACTGTTTCAGTGGTTTCAGTTATCTCGGTTTGTTGTGTTTGAATTGCGGTTTCTTGTACACTAGATTTGTTTTTCATATAATTGATTGAGAAAAAGCCAATAACAGACAATCCAATAAGTAATAAAAGGATTAAAGGCAAGGCAATCAAGAGCGTTTTTTTATTAAATCCCCCTTTTTTCAGGTTTAATTGAAAGAGATTTACTAATCTGTTTAATCTGGATGAGTCTGGAATAAATTCAACAAGAGTTTGCATTTTGGAATCGATTAGTTTTTTAGATTTTTTAAATCGTCCGAATTTACCTGCTTTCTGGGAAGCGGTTTTGGAAAGGGAAGCAATCAGGGCTTGTGAGACTAATTGATCAATCTTTAGTTGTGAAGAAAGCATTGTTTTGCTGACTTTTTTCTGGCCTTTAGCAAATTTTAAGAAATCTTGATTTAAGTCTTTTTGAGCCATGTTTTCTCCTTATTTTCCAATTGCATTTTTAAATCCTGTTTCTGGATCAAATTGAAGTTCATAAGTTATTTTGCCGTCTTTTTCAACTTCTTTAAAAGAAAAAGTCCCTAGCCCATCAATAGTGACTTCTCCTTCATTAACTATTTTTTCTTCAATAAAATCCCAAAAGGAATCAAAGATCTTTTGAGCATCTCCCGATTTGATGGATAATTGCTCGGCAATAAAACTAACTGCTTTGTCCATAGGTTTTCTCCTTGGCAAATACTGCTTTTAAAAGCATAGCAAAATGATGAAGAAAAATACAAGGATAATGTTTCTTTTTTTAATATTTAAAGAAAATGTTAATTTTATAGTAAAATCAACGAAAAAAGTAGAAAAAATATCACTATTTCATTATATTCAAGTATAGAGGGGCTCTTGCAGAATGAGTAATCACCCTCTGTCTGGCCATTCTGCTAAACTTCATTACTTGCTAGGCAAATACCTCTGGAGAAAGGTAGTTTAATTTATTATGAAGAGATTTAATTTGCTGATTATCATGATGATCTTGCTGATTTATTCAGGCTTGGCTAATGATTCCAAAGATTATTTAAATAGTATTTTAAAGCATTCTAAAACAAGTAATGCACCTTTAACAGGCAAAAGCCAGTTAAACCTTTATGATACTTTAGAAAAACATGTTCGCCAAATTAACAGGCAGTTTACCAATCGGGAAAATATGATCTCTTTTTACCAGGTTCAGGTTCAATCACTCAATATTATTGTGGATATTTTACAGCAAATCCGGGATAATCTGATAAGAAAAACAGACTTTCTTTTATCAGCAGATGATAAAGTGATTATTAACCAGGTGAACAAACAGTTATTTAACGAGGTAATCAGCCAGTTAAAAGGTGCTCAGTTTAATGGTATTTATATTTATAAAGAGTTTTTTTCTGATCCCCAAATTACCCAATACATTGATTTCTATCTGGAATTAGAACTGGCTGATGTAGATGCAATGTTAAAGTATTTTATCCGTTCCCGCAGTACATTAGGGAGTAAAATCAGAATGTTATCACACCGACAAAAATCAGAAGCTAGTGCCAGTGCTAATCTCACCGAATTTCAAAGTAAGGAAGCTGGGGCTGAGAGCTTGAATATGATAATTAAGCTTTTAAAAATCGAGTAAACTAAATCATACTTAGAGCATTGCTGCGGTTCTTAAATACTCCATAGCAATGATAATAATTGCTTTTATTATCTTGTAAAATGAACGATAATAAATTAATAAGCCAAATGTCGATTTTTTCCTTAGTAAAGATTTTTAGTTTGCAAGATTATTTTTCTACCTCAGCAAGTAGAAAAAAATTTATTTTGTCTTAACAATCAGAATTAATGAAAATCTCGCTATTCAGCTTAATATATTTCTAAAAACCACGAGGTGCTTATGCGATATCAGACAGAGTTTAATTATATTTTAAAAATCAGAGAAGGGCAGGGTTTACCAGCTCATCCAGAAATCAATAAAGTTTATTCATTTGAAAAAACGATTGAGCGCGTTTATCCGCTTAATTTACCCATCCTTTTAGTAGATGATGATTACCATGTATATGGAAAATGTATCATTTTAGAATTTACTGTATCTAATAATCTAACAAAAGGTAAATATAAAATTTTTGCTTTATTTGATAATGAAAAAAGAAAAATATACACTGAGGATTTATTACACTCAGTAGAGTATGCTAAAAATTTGAAATAAATCAATCTCTCTATTACTGAAACAGCATGATCTGCTATAATCCTTTATCAGTAATTGTTTCAGTAATATTTCTAAATTTAACATTAATACTGGTTTTTGCATTAAATCTGAATAGTCACTATCTGTGATTTTCTGTTCTTTTAATCACGCTAATCCGTTCTAGGTACTATAAATTTTCATAAATAAAAAATGAAACTTTTTTTCTCTTTTTTTGTCCAATAAAACAGTATACTGAAAATATTATCAAAAGGATAGGTAAGGGATATGAAACAGAAAGCTGTTTTTTTATTTGTTTTCTTTTTTTTATTGACTGCTTGTAAATTAACTTCCAATAACGGACAAGGAGATCATAATATGGCAAGTTCTGGCAATACTTCAAACTCGACTAATGCAAAGGGCTGGTCAAAAATAGCTCAATTAGAAGATAAAGGTTTAACCAGACAAATTCTGGATGAATTGGATAGCATGTATGATCAGGCGGTATCTGAAAAAAATCATGCAGAATTAATAAAAATTATTATTTATCAGGTCAAACATCAATTCAATATTACAGAAAATGCTCATATTGAAACATTGAAAAAAATTAATAAAGATATAAAAGAGTTGGCTGATCCGGAAAAATCCATACTCA
>JAKSBL010000251.1 GCA_022361115.1 Spirochaetota bacterium
TATGAAAATGTTGATAAAATGATCTTAAAAAGGGTGGATGTACTCCCTCATGGATTGATTAATAATATCCCGGATAAATTAGGTCATCAGGGAGAAAAATTAAAAAACTATATCCAATGGATGAAAGACCGGTTTATAGAGCTAGTGCCATCAGAGGAATACCAGCCTCAATTACATATTGATGTTTATGGAACTATTGGTATTTTGTTTGATTATGACCTGGAGAAGATCAGCTGTTATTTAGCAGAACTGCAGTCAATTGCTAACCCTTTAAGTTTATACATTGAAGGTCCTGTTGATATGGGAGAAAAAAATGAACAGATTAAATATTTAGCAAAAATTAAAGGAAAATGTAAACAACTTGGTTCTACTGTCAAAATTGTAGCTGATGAGTGGTGTAATACCTTTGAAGATATTAAAGATTTTTGTGATGCCCAGGCCTGTCATATGGTACAAATCAAAACTCCAGATTTAGGCGGAATTCAGAATATTGTAGAAAGTGTTCTTTATTGTAAAAGACACCAGATAGAAGCTTATCAGGGTGGGACCTGTAATGAAACCGAAGTATCAGCGCGAACCTGTGTTCATGTAGCAATGGCAGCCCGGTCAGAACGTATCTTAGCCAAACCAGGCATGGGATTTGATGAAGGGTATACTATTACCAATAATGAAATGCAAAGAATTCTAGCTGTACTGAAATATAAAAAGCTGCATATTTTATAATAAAGATTAATTATCACAGAAGGCAGGAAATACTATTTTTGGTAATTAAAAACAATAAAGTGGGTATGATGGAAACACAATTTTTAAAATTTGAGTCTAATATAAAGGATTATGTATGAGTAAAGAATTTAGGATATTATCTCCAACAGCTATTTTAGGGTATGGTTTTCCTGAGTCATCTTTTCAGGCAGGTTTGGCCAGAGATCCCCATATTATTGCTGTGGATGCTGGTTCTACTGATCCAGGGCCTTATTATCTGGGAGCAGGTAAATCTTTTACCAATCGCGCATTTGTTAAACGGGATTTAAAATATATGATAAAAGCTGGTTTGGAAAGAAGGATTCCTGTTATTATTGGTACAGCAGGGGGGTCCGGAGCAAAACCCCATGTGGATTGGTGTCAATCGATTATTGAGGAAATTGCTGAGGAAGAAAGTCTTGTTTTCCGTTTGGGTATTATCTATTCCGATATTCAAAAAGAAGTGGTTCAGCAAGCTTTACAGGATAATAAAATTGAGTCACTGGCCTGTGTACCTCAACTTACCCAAAAAGATATTGAGGATTCTACCTATATTGTTGCTCAGATGGGGATTGAACCGGTTCAAAAAGCATTAAACCAACAGTGCGAGGTGATTTTATGTGGACGCTGTTATGATCCAGCTGTTTTTGCAGCTCTTCCTGTTATGCAGGGCTTTGATAAAGGACTGGCTTATCATCTCGGTAAGATAGTAGAATGTGCAGCTATAGCTGCTACTCCGGGATCTGGTTCAGATTCTGTGCTTGGTATTTTAACGGAAGATTCCTTTATTCTAGAACCCTTGAGCAATGTAAGAAAATTTACTAAAGAGTCCACGGCTGCTCATACACTATATGAAAAATCAGACCCTTATCATCTGCCTGGCCCAGGAGGAGAAATAAACCTGGAAAATTGTACTTTTACTGAGATTGGTGATGGCAGAGTAGAAGTGAAGGGGAGCCAGTTTATTGAAACTCCTCAATACATGGTAAAATTAGAGGGAGCAAAAAAATCGGGTTATCGGACAATTTGTATTGCCGGAACCAGAGATCCGATCATGATTGAACAAATTGATTCCATTTTATCTACAATAAAAAGTAATATTGCAGAACTCTGTCAGAAAGAAAATATTCATGGTGAAATATTTTTTCATCTTTATGGAAAAAATGGAGTCATGGGAGTCATGGAGCCCAAAAAACAAACAGATTGCCATGAAGTCGCAATTTTGATGGAGGCATTAGGAAAAACTGAAACAGAAGCAGAAACTCTCTGCAGTATTACCCGCTCAACTTTACTGCATTATGGCTATGAAAATCGCATTTCGACAGCTGGAAACCTGGCCTTTCCCTTCTCTCCATCTGATATCAATATGGGAGAAATGTTTGAATTTTCCATTTATCACTTAATGCCTATAGAAAACCAGGATTTATTTCCTGTATTGATAAAAGAAATAGGAGAATAAGAATGAAATTAATCGATGCAGCTAAAGTTATCCGTTCAAAAAATGCCGGCCCATATGAGTTAACCATGGATATTATCTTTCATAATGAGCAGTACTTTAAAAAATTCAAAGAAAAAAACATTCTCACTCCTCAATATGTGGCGGATCTTTATGGTATAAAAAAAGAAAATGTATTAAAAATTGTCTATTTTGAACCTGCTAATGCAGCTAAAATGACTATTAAACGAATCATGGTATCTGGTGCTCCAGGTGAAACCGATATCTATGGTGCTCAGCAGCATGCTCCTTTACTCAATATTGAGTATTAATAAAATCCAGGGGGAAAGTAATGATTAACTGGCTGGAAAAAACTGATAATGAATTATTAATTTACTCTTCCTATTATGCCCCCCGTGGGCGTTATCGTTTGTATAAACTGGCTGGATTGTTATCCCAGCGTTATGTTCTCCCAATCGACTATTTAGTAGGGATAATCGGTGCTGAAGGTTCAGGAAAATCCACATTAATTAAAGGCTTATTTCCAGGGATGGAACTAACTAATGATGATGATGGAGTAAATTTAACCCCAGCACCCATTTATGATTTTGAGCCAGATAATTATCTTTCTGGTCATACCTTTCACATTGATATCCGTTATGAACTGGCTTTTAAGCAGCAATATGAAATTGTGGATGCGATTAACAAAGCAATTTCTCATGGGAGAAGAGTTGTTGTCGAACATTTTGATTTAATTTATAAAGCTCTCGGTTATAATGCTCAGTTACTTTTTGGTATTGGAGAAGAGGTTTTGGTAGCCAGACCCAGTGTTTTTGGCCCCTTTCCTCCCAATATTAAACATATAGTGGATAAAACCATTAAATTTCGTTTAATGGCTCATTCAGCAGAAGATATTACCAGTTATATTTTAGAAAAAAAATATAATTTCACCCGCCCGGTATTACATTCAGATATTAAACATGGGTTTGTCATTAATTTTAATGAATTACCAAAAATTGATATTAATGAGCTAGAAAATAATGTTATGGATATTATTAAAAAGGGTGTTTCCATTTATCCAGTTGGAGAAGACCGGATTGGAATTGGGGATTTTGATATGTTATGTACAGGAACACGGACACATGTAAAAAAAACCAGCGATATCGAGAATTTTCGTTTAATTAAAGAGTACCGCTACAATCCAATTAGTAAAACCTATTTATTGATTGGCACAATTGGTAAAAAAGAAGTTGCTGGATTTGAAGATATACTTGATTAATAAAACTAAGAGGAGTAAGCAAAATGTATGAGGAAATAGATTTAAATCCAAATCGTATTGTCCATTTTTTAAACAAACCTGCCAAGGACTTCACAAAAAAAGATTTGATTAACTTTATTGTGAAAAATGATATTAAAATGGTTAATTTTAGATATATCGGCGGCGATGGGAAATTAAAATGTTTAAATTTTATCATTAATAATATTGCTCATCTGGATAAAATTCTGTCTATTGGAGAAAGGGTTGATGGTTCTAGCTTGTTTCCTTATATTGATGCTAGTTCCAGTGATCTTTATGTAGTACCCCGCTTTCGAACTGCTTTTTTAAGTCCTTTTTATAGCATTCCTTCTGTGGACATCCTCTGTTCATTTTATAATAATGAAGGATTTCCTTTAGCCAGTGCACCGGAAAACATTGTATTAAAAGCTCACAATTGTCTTAAAGAACAAACCGGGATGACATTAGAAGCATTAGGTGAATTAGAATATTATGTTTTTTCTGAAGCAGATAGTATTTATCCTATTATTCCTCAAAAAGGGTATCAGAGTTCACATCCCTTTTCTAAATGGGAGTTTATCCGCATTGAAGCAATGAAAACGATTAGTGAAATGGGTGGCCAGATAAAATACGGACATTCTGAGGTGGGTAATATCATGGTGGAAGATGAAGGGCCTATTCGTCAATATGTTCAGCATGAAATAGAATTTCTTCCCCAACCTTTAGAAGATGCTGCTGATCAGATAGTGATTGCCAAATGGGTTCTGAGAGAAATAGCTTATAAATATGGACTGGAAATTAGTTTTGCACCTAAAATCATTGTTGGTCATGCCGGTAGTGGTTTGCATATTCATAGCCGTTTAGTAAAAGATGGAGTGAATATGATTGCAGATCAACATGGATTAAATGATAATGGTAAAAAATTAATTGCCGGATATTTGTCCATGTCAAAATCTCTTTCTGCATTTGGCAATACAGTGCCAACTTCCTTTTTAAGATTAGTTCCTCATCAAGAAGCTCCAACCAATATTTGCTGGGGGGACCGTAATCGTTCCGTATTAGTAAGGGTGCCTTTAGGATGGATAGGAGTTGATCATATGATGGAAAATGCCAATCCATGTGAAACAGATGAACCACCAAAAGTAATGAATAATCAAACAGTAGAACTTCGCTCTCCAGATGGATCTGCCAATGTTCACCATCTATTAGCTGGTATGGCTGTAGCAGCTAGAAAGGGTCTGGAAAGCAAAAATTCATTAGAAAACGCAGAAAAACTTTATGTTGACCTGGATGTTCATAGAACAAAAGGAAAAAATCTGGATCAAATTCCAGGCTCCTGTTTTGAAGCTGCTAAGGCATTGGAAAATGATCGGACAGTCTATGAGGAGTATAAGATTTTTCCAGCAGGAACCATTGACAATACAATTAAAACCCTGAAAGATTTTCAGGATGATAATTTTTCAGAAAAGCTTTATGGTAAAGATAAAGAGTTAAAAGAAGAAGTAAAAAAATATATTCACTGTGGATAATATCTATTAAAGAAAAACCACAGGGGGTATGATTCGAAATCAGAATCATCACCCCCTGTGGTTATTATATTATTGGAATTGTATTATTGACAGTATTTTTTTAAAATCTCTTTCGCACCCTCTTTTAAATCCGGTCTTTGTAAGGCATAATAAATAATCCCTTCTAAATAACCTAATTTATCACCAACATCTATTCGGGTAGCATTAATGGGTAAGGCAAGGAGCTGTTTGTTTTTTGCTAGACTGTTAATAGAATGAACATGATAAAATTCACCTTTTGTATGCTCTTTATAATCCATTTCCAGGTTCTTTATTAATTGATTGGTGAACAAATATCTGCCAATGGAGATCATTTGACTGGGTTGTTCTCCTGGTACAGGTTTTTCTACTAATTCCTTTACTTGGTATAAGTTGTTTACTGAAGAATAGTCAATAACACCATATCTGGAAACATCTCCGTCTAAAATTTGTCCTGCTAAAACAGAACACTGAGTTTGGTTGTATAAATCAATCAACTGTTGAGTTACAAGTTCTGAGCCAAAGTAGATATCATCTGGATAGGCTATAACAAATGGGCTGTCTCCAATAAAATCTTTACAGATTAAAATAGCATGCCCTGTTCCCAACATCTCCTGTTGCCGGGTAAAATAAATATTAGCAGAATGGGGTTTAATTTTGTTTAGTTTAGAAAGGGCATTCTCTTTTTGAAAAATCGTTTCTAACTCAATTTCACGATCAAAATAATCGTCTAAACATTTTTTTCTCCGACTGGTGACAATGAGAATTTCAGTAATTCCTGATTGTATAAATTCATCAATAATAAAATCAATCGCAGGAGTATCGATTAATGGAAACATTTCCTTAGGCAGAGTTTTGGAGGCTGGCAAAAAACGAGTTCCATAACCAGCAGCAATGATAATACCTTTCATCTTTTATCCTTATTAAATCGTTATTTAAAAATTGTGATATCCAATATAGCACAATAATTCTAAAATCAAAATGGATATGGTCAGTATTCCTTATTAATGAATAACAAATTGAATAGAAGAAAGGTATATCAATAAAATACTAATTGCAGGAGAACAATCCCAATTGATTTTTAAGATCAAATCCTTTTTCCATAGTGATACTGACTAACAAATCAACTAGTTTTGCCTTTGTTTGTTCATTTTTGTCTAAAAAATTAAGACCAACTAATGAATAAAAATCTTTTTCTCCTAGATTATAAATCCTGATCCAGTGTACCTTATAAGAAAATTGGTAATCCTGATCATTGTATTGGAAAGAAATATGTATTTCAGATTGCTGTTGGTTTTTTTTGTCCAATAAATAGTGTAATAAAAAATCATTTGAAAAAACTATTTGTAATCCTTTTAAAGAAAGATTAATCAGGTAAATTTCTTCTTCAAATTGGCTCTCTTGGTTGAAAACTTCCATTTTGCCAAGTATATTTAAAGAATTTCTACTGGTCATACGACTATTTATTAATACATGATAATTCATAAATACCTTTTTAAGCAAAACATATCATTATTTAAATTCGGCTTAATGAATCTATAAACTAAACTCATTTATGGAGTAATCATCAGATTTTGAGGGATGGTTTAAAAGTTGTTCTTCAGGTGAAATGTCATTTATTATGAAAAAAAATA
>JAKSBL010000345.1 GCA_022361115.1 Spirochaetota bacterium
AAAAGTGATTGATCATGCTAAAAACCCGATCAAATACTTCTTATCCTTACTCTGGTATATGGCTTATAATTCTGTTCGCAAGGGATACGTGGATAATCCGCGGGTTTATGCTTATTCTTCGATTAAACATTACTTACAGGAGAATTATGAGGGGAAGATGAAGATTACTCTGCATGAGATATTTTTGAGTCTTAGTGACAACTTTTCAGAGCGTTTGGAAGTTCTATTGGCAATGGAGAAGGAATACAAGGAAGTTTTGAGTAGATCCTATTGAGTTTTTTTAAATTTTAAATACTGTGCCTGGCACCAAATTAAGAAAATATTTTGTCAAAATAGTATCAAATTGATGACAATTTCTTAAAATTTAATAGATAGATACAAGTATTTCATCTATTTGCATTATTTTACCACTAGAATTTATCATTATATTTTACAAATTTATAGTTTTTTTTTATTAAAGTTGCCTTAAAATAGATAATAGAATTTTTGTAAATAGGATAAACTATGCATTCTATTGTGCTAATTGAAGACGAAGACGACATTCGAAATATTATTAAACGAAATCTGATTGATGCAGGTTATTCTGTTTTTGAGGCATCTAATGGAGTTGAAGGGATTCAATTAATTAAAAGCAATTTACCAGATTTGATTATATGTGATGTTATAATGCCCGAAATGGATGGTTATCGTGTTTTAGAAAATATTAATAACAGCAATGAATTATCTGTTATCCCATTTATTTTTATTACAGGTAAATCTGCCAAAGAGGATATGAGATTTGGTATGGAGCTGGGAGCTGATGATTATTTAATTAAACCATTTACTCGTAAGGATCTATTAAATTCAGTAGAGAATCGCCTAAAGAAACATGAAAAAATTAAAAGTAAATCTGCTGAGAAATTAGAAAAACTGAAGAATTCCATTAGCCTTTCTCTACCTCATGAATTGAATAGCCCTTTAACAACAATTATTGGTTTATCAAAAACTTTAATGGATCACTATGAGCAATTTGACCCTGCTAAAATAAAGGATGCTTTAGGGATGATCCATAAAAGTGGGATGCGTTTAAATCATTTAACAAAAAGTTATCTTTTGTACATTAAATTAGAATTAGCCTTGAAAGATAAAACATTGTTAAATGATTTTCTCAATCCTGATGACCATACATATATTCATTTGGTTCTCCAAGATTTGACAACTCAGCAAGCACAAAAGAATAATCGTCAACAGGATTTAGTTTGTCAAGTTGATGAAGGAGAATTAAAAATATCCTATCGATATTTTAGAAAGATTATTGAAGAAATATTTGACAATGCTTTGAAGTTTTCAGAACCTGGTAAATCCATTCAGATAATCGGAAAAAAAACTGGAGCAGACTATCACCTCAAAATACAAGATATGGGAAGAGGAATGAACCAAGAGCAATTGCAAAGCATTGATGCATATATTCAATTCAATAGAAAATTTGAAGAGCAGCAAGGATTAGGATTAGGGTTGGTTATTACAAAAAGGTTGATTGAGTTACATCAAGGTCAGTTTTTTATTGAAAGTTTAACGGAAGAAGATTTATATAACATACAAAATGAATCCAGTGATCAGCAAATTACTCACGGTACGACCATTACCTTAATTTTACCCTGCGTTGAATAACTTTTAAAAAGTCATTGATTTCATATCTTTTTTTTAAAAAAAATGCTAATAAATAATCAATAGCATATGAATCAAAAAGTATTATCCATTCTTCAACAAACCTTTGGGTATTCTGATTTGCACCCTGGACAAAATGAGATTATTGATTCTGTTTTAAAGAAAAAAAATACTCTGGGAATTATGCCCACAGGCGGAGGAAAAAGTCTTTGTTATCAAATTCCAGCGTTGTATTTTAATGATTTAACCATTGTTATCTCTCCATTAATTTCATTGATGAAAGATCAAATTGATTTTTTAAATTCTCTTAAATTTCCTGCTGCCATGATTAATTCTACAGTAGAATACTACAAACAAGTTCAAATTAAAAAAATGGTTGAAACTGGAGAAATCAGGTTATTATATCTTACTCCTGAACGATTTAAAAATCCACAGTTTACAGCCTGGTTAGCAGATCAAAAAGTTAGCCTCTTTACAGTGGATGAAGCGCATTGTATATCAGAATGGGGCCATGATTTTCGGCCGGAATACCGTCGTTTGTCTCAAGTCATTAAAAAACTTCACAGCCCTCCAGTATTAGCCTTAACTGCAACAGCTACAAAAAATGTTCAAAAAGATATTATCCAATCATTAGATCTTAATCAAGCCAATATTTTTGTCAATGGCTTTAACAGAGAAAATTTAATACTGGGAGTTCGCCATTGTTTTGATAAGACCAGTAAGAAAAAACAGGCCCTGGCTTTCATTCAAAAAGTTGCAAAACCAGGTATAATATATACCACCTCTATAGCAGATGGGGAAGATCTTTATCAATATTTAAAAACCAATAACACTTTGAGATTTGGTATCTATCATGGCAGTTTATCTAAGAAAGCGCGACATCAAAATCAAGAAGATTTTTTAAATAATAAGATCGATATACTCATTGCAACCAGTGCTTTTGGAATGGGAGTTAATAAAAAAAATATCCGATTTGTTCTTCATTATTGCTTGCCAGGTTCTTTGGAGGCTTATTATCAAGAAACCGGTCGGGCAGGAAGGGACAAAGAAATCAGTTACTGTTTGCTTTTGTATTTGGAAGATGATGAAAAAATTCAACGATTTTTTATTGAATCAGCTAATCCTCCCTTTTCTCACTTAATTGCAGTTTTCCAAAAACTCAAAAATAAAGCAAAAAAGGGAGATATATATGCGGATCAATTGGATGATATTGCTGAACAACTGGAAATCAATCAGTTTCAAATAGATATTATCATCAAGCAGTTAAATTACCTGGGGTGTCTGACCTTTGAGTATATGTCCCAGGAAAAGGTTGAAATTCAGTTAAAAAAGCAAAATATTAATGAAGATGATGAAGATTTACTGAATTATTTTTTTTCAAATACAAACAATTCAACTTCCTATGTAGAATATTCTCTGGCTTTTTTACAAAAACGAATGGATATGAAGCGCTCAGAAGTTATTCATTGCCTGGATCAACTCAAAAAGAATAAGGTAATTCAATATTCTATTATTCCTAAAGGGAATAAGATTATATTAAATCAGGCAAAGTTGTCTAAAGAACAACAAATTGAGTATAAAGGAAAAATCAAACAACGTTTGCAGTTAGATTTTGATAAACTCCATAAAATGATAGATTATTGTCGATTAACTCAATCTTGCCGAAGAAAATATTTACTGGATTATTTTGGTGAAAAATTTCATGAAAAGAAATGTGGTGGCTGTGATATTTGTCGAGGGACCTATAAAGATCCAGTTTTAGATGTGAATGACATCCAGCAAACTATATTATACTTTGTATTAGCCAATGATTGTTCATTCGGAAAACAAAAAACTATAAAAATTCTAAAAGGGAGTTATGATTTAGAAACCCGACATAAAAAAAATCCTGATTATGGTGCTTTAAAAGAGGAACCAAGCCAGGATATTGAAAAAGAACTCAATCAACTTCTCTATAAAAAATGGCTGGTTTTCCATAAACAAGGTAAAATAGTGACTTTAAAAATACAACAGCAAGGCATATTATCTTTAAAAAAGTTTTCAAAATAGTATTAATTTAATAGGCCGAGTACCGAGATTTTCTTTAACAAAGATTTTTATGCTTTAAAGGTTATTTTTCTGCCACTTCCGGTAGAAAATATCTATTTTATCGTTAAAAATCAAAATTATTGAAAAACCCGACATTTGGCTAAGTAAAAATAATCCAGTTTGCTATTAGGGAAATTGATATGAAAAATATCATACAAATACTTGATTATGTAGGATTTTTTGCTTATGATAATAAAAAGCATGGCAATGTTATTAAGGAATTCTTATTCATTTTTATTATTGCAAGTGACGATATATTAAAAAAATCTGGTTTTAAGGCACTCAGTGAATAAAATTAAAAAAATCTATTTAAAAAAAGATCATTTATCCCTGGAAAACGATGGAAGATTATGTTTATTTTTTGTGGGAATTGGATCTGCATTTTCTAAATTACACTACCAAACCAATCTGATCTTAATAAAAGGAAAGACCCATATTTTAGTGGATTGCGGAACAACCTGTCCTACAGCAATCTGGAAATATGGTAACAGTGTTACCAATATTGATAATTTATTGATCACCCATTCTCATGCTGATCATATTGGTGGATTAGAAGAAGTGGCATTGATGAGTAGATATGTCACTCGGAAACGTCCCAATATGATTATCACAGAGGAATATCAGCAGAGCCTTTGGGAAGAATCTTTAAGAGGTGGAGCCAGGTATAATGAGCGTCATGATGGGCAATATCTGGAGTTTAAAGACTTTTTTAATCCTATTCACCCACAAAAAATTAGTGATAAACCTCGACCTATTTATGAAGTCCAGTTTGAGAATATTAATTTAAAATTATTTCGAACTATGCATATTCCTGATTCTTCTATTTCCTGGGAAGATTCTTTTTTTTCATATGGAATCCTGATTGATAATCGTATCCTTTTTACCTCAGATACCCGTTATGACCCTGAGATAATTAATTATTTTTTAAATACGTATTCAGGTATAGAATGGATTTTTCATGACTGTCAGCTTTTTAATGGTGGAGTGCACGCTTCTTATGAAGAATTAAAACAATTTCCAAAGGATGTGAGAAAAATTATGTTTCTTTCACATTATGGAGATAATTTTCATAATTTTCATCCCAAAGATGATAAATTTGCTGGATTTACTCGCCAGGCTTGTTATTATCTCTTCTAAAAAATCTGTTTTAACATCTCAATTGATTTTATTTTATTCTCAAATAAATGATTAAAGAAGTCTAAGATAATATGATATAACTTGCTATAATCCTGTTCTGGCAATTTTAATTCACTGATTTTATCAATTTTTGAGATAGAGAAAAAGTGAGCTAGCCGGTACAATTGTTCATTTAAGGGGTATTCTTGTAACTGACTATGATTTTGGCAGAATACTCCTCCCCGATTCGGTTCAAAATAATACTTTTGATTATGGTTTACTGGTTTTGAAACAGATTGACTGCATGTTTTACAACCTGCAAAGTGATATTGATAGCCTGCCAAGATCATGTATTTAAAACTAAAGAACAAAAAAATTTTTATAGTATTCTCAGATACAGTTAGTTTTTGTTTCAGCAACTCAATAGAGTATTGTAGTAACAGATAAAATTTTTTAAATTCATCTGGTGAAATATAGGTTTTAAGTAGTATTTCTGAAAAAAAAGTAAATAAAT
>JAKSBL010000309.1 GCA_022361115.1 Spirochaetota bacterium
AAGGCAAAATGACTATTACTATTCCTAACCTGTTTGATTCAACCATTGCTGAAGCAGCATTCTATCTTTTGCCGGTAACAGCAGGCGGCAATTTAACTATTGAGAAGATTAAGCAAAATAATAGTAATTTAAAATTTCAAAAATCCAATGACATTTGTTATGTCCAATTAGCAAATCCCTTGAAACCACAAGACGATACTACTTTAACCTTAATTTTTCAAGGCCAATTACCACCAAAATGTAATGGCCCTGGAGTTTTTTTTGCAGACAGTGAAAGTGTTAGTCTGGGAGGTTTTTATCCTGCGCTGGTTCCATTTAAACCAAATGGAGAAATAAATGCTGTGACTCCAACCAAATATGGCGATCCACCTGGTATTGATTTAGCTACTTATATAGTTCAATTAACAGCCCCTAAGGGTTATTTATTTGCCTCAACTGGAAATTTAAAAAAACTTCATGATAATGAGCATGAAGTTGCCTATCAAATATTGTCTGGTCCGGTTAGAGAATTTTTCATAGCTGGTTCAACTAATTGGGAAGAAGTAAGCAGTAAACACAAGGGCATCACTATTACTTCCTATTATCCTAATGGAAATTTAAAACAAGGAATCAATGCCATTTATTTTAGTAAGGATTCCCTGGATATATTTTCAGAAGCCTACTGCCCTTACCCATATTCTGAATTTGATATTATCAGTGCTCCCATGGGGAACCATGGAGTTGGCATGGAGTATCCAGGTATAATCGTATTAAATGACCGATTGTACTCTCCTAATGGAATGGCATTTGGTTATGCTGCTGATTTCCGAATGGAAATCACCACTGCACATGAAGTAGCTCATCAATGGTTTTATAACTTAGTAGGTAATGAACCAGTCACAGAGCCCTGGATTGATGAAGCTTTAGCACAATATTCTACCTGGTTATACTTTAGTGAAAAAAATAGTGAAGCTTCTGCAGATCCATTATTTTCATCTTTTATGAATCGCTGGAAACGGATCAAAAAGAAACTTGTTCCAATTGGCTTACCTGTTGATTCATATGGACCAAGAGAATATGGAGCAATTGTATACGGCAGGGCACCTCTTTTCTATTTTTTATTTCGACAACTTAATGGAGAAGAAAAATTTAACTTATATTTAAAAGATTATGTTCAACAATATGCCTGGAAAACTGTAAAATCAGAGGATATTCAAAATTTACTTGTAAAACATTATGGACCAAAGAGTAAAAAGGATTTCTCATACTGGATTTTAGGTAAAGATATATCTGAAGAATAACTCAATTTCCTTAAGAAAAAAAATACTGACAAACATCATTTTATCTTCATCAACATTTCAATATAAACCATGTTTTTTAAAAGCTTTTTCTTAAAAAGATTGATCGTATTAAAAAAAATTAAAAAACAGCAATTTTTGTAAAAATCATTAAAAAAATATTTTTTTTATGTTTTTAGTAGTAATTTCTCTATATAACGTTATAATTTTAATATATAAAAATCATCACTTTAATTTAGAAAGTCCAGGAATCAATACCAATTATCTTAAAGAAGATAAGTGGGTTAAAAATTTAGTAAATAGGTGGGTAATGTTCTATGCAAGAAACTACTTTTGATCCCCCTGCGAAAATTCTGATTATTGATGATGATGAGCGCAATTTATACATTTTAGAGCACAAATTAACCAAAGAAGGTTATCAATTAATTCCTGCTTTAAGTGGTCAAGAAGCCCTTGATATTTTGGAAAACGAATCAGTAGATCTCATTTTACTGGATATTATCATGCCAGAAATGGATGGTTATGATGTCTGCCGTAAATTAAAAGAATCAGATGAAACCAAAGAGGTGCCTATCATATTTCTCACTGGCCAATCAGGACTAAATAATATGATTAAAGCATTTGACATTGGAGCTGTTGACTATATTATTAAACCATTTCGCAAAGAAGAGCTCTTAGCCAGGGTTAAAATACATATTGAATTAAAACGCTCCAGAGATGAGCTTAAAAAAGCCCTTGCTGAGATTAAAACCTTGCAGGGACTGATTCCAATTTGCGCAAACTGCAAAAATGTCAAAAATAAAGATGGTTCCTGGGATAAAATAGAACAATACATAAAAGATAACTCATTAGCAGAATTTTCTCATACATTATGTGATGATTGTTTAAAAGAATTATATGGTATAGACTACTACAAAAGAATCAAAAAATTACATGATCAAACCAACTAACCTCCCTTACTAACAAAAGAGAAGTTGATCGAAACCTCATGCCAGCCAATATTCCAATGGTTATCATGATAATTCCTTGTACCAAATCCCAGTCCATTCCGGTACAATATGATGATCCAGCTTTTTAACTGATTCTTCCATTTCTTTACCAAAAAAAAAGCCCATAATTCTTTGAGCATCTAGTTTATTCTGAAAACAATAATCAGTAGCAATCACTTTTTTTGAAAATCCCAACTCAGTCTCCAGTATTGAATAAAATTCCTTTAATTCCTTTATAGGAGGTTGTGGTGTTTTACTATTGGTGGATAATGTTTCAATAATACAGATTTTCCCCTGAGGGTTGAGTAATGATTTCACTTGATCCACCAAGTGATGTGTTGTTTCACTTATTTGATCGGGATGATCACAGATAGTGTGGCCAAATGCCCAGCCTTCAATAAAAATATCAAATTTTCCCGAAATAGACTTTAAGTTTAAATTGTCACAAGCCTGTAACTGCAGTTTATCCTGATAAGGAGAAAGATTATTTTTTGCTTTTAATAGCATATGCTCTGCTCGATCAACACCTAAAACAGATTTGACTTCTTTTATATATTTTTCTGTTACTCTACCTGTCCCAATGCCTGCTTCTAATATTTGACGGTCTTTCCAATCAAATAAATCAAGTAAGGCAGCAGGAAGATTATTTTGATAATCTTCCTGTTCAACAAGCTCATCATATTGAATTGCATAATGATCATATATTTCATAATAATCTGGCATAATATACCTTTAGTTTTTTAGCAACTATTTTACCATAAGACATATCATTTGAGCAATAAAAAAATTATTCAGCATCAGTCAAATAAAAATATCCATAATTAGCCACCAACATGCATAAAGTAAAGCCTACAACAATTCCTTTTGATATAAAGATTAAATCTGGTCGATAATTTAAGTTTCTAAAAGTAAAAGTTGCAGGAATTACCCAGGGATATAGATATTGATATACCTCATGATTTAAAACAAAAATACTGATCACCACTGTTATAATAGAAAAGGCAATGGGAACAATAAAATTTTTTGAAATACAAGATACCAGGATAATCGCTAAGATACAGGGTATCATTAATATAGTACCTTTTAAATAGTAAACCAATGCAGACAATAATACTTCTGATGTGAAGCCAGTTGCGCGAAAAATTAAACCTATTATCAAGACAATTAAATACGAAAGTAAGGTTAGGAAAAACATACAAAATATTGACATCAATATTTTTACTGTTATATAACTAAAACGGGATACAGGAATGGTTAAAATGGAAGATATAGTTTTTTCCTGGTACTCCCGGTTAATAATATATGAGGCAATTAAACCAAATAATAAAAAATTGAGAATTAAAACACAAAATATATGATTTTGATAAAATATATCTTTAAATAGAAAATCTCTTTTTGAATTTTGTATAGCCCAACCATAGTACATCATTGAAGATAAAAATGGGGATACAAAATTCCCTGCCATAGCACAAATAAAAATCCAGGATCTTTTGAGTTTATAAAATTCTAACATAAATAACTTATACATACTATCTCCTTATTTAGAAATTCCGTAATTGGCCACCAACATATTAAAAGATTATATCAACAGCATTGGTTTTGAGTAAGCCATGATCTCATCATTTGTTAAATTATCTTTGTTAGTATCAGTAAGTTTTAAAAAATAATCTTCCAGATTATCTTTGGAAAGTTTAATAGAACTCACTTCTACCCCAGCTGTCACTAATGTGCGATTAATCATAGCTATTTGGTCTAAGTTCTGATAAATATGCACTTCCCCTTCTGGATAAATTTCATAGTCTGAAATAGCCAATTTTTGTTCTAATACAAAAGCGGTTTTCTCTGGATTATCTACTAAACAAAAAATACAACGACGAGTCCGTTTGTTAATTTCTGCTAAAGAGATTTCTTCTAATAATTTTCCTTCATGGATAATTCCAATTTTATGGGCAATTTGTTCCACTTCACTTAAAAGGTGAGACGATACAAATAAGGTTTTATCATGAACTTCAGCTAATTTTTTAATTAAGATCCGAATCTCTTTAATTCCAGCCGGATCCAAACCATTAGTCGGTTCATCTAAAATGAGGATTTCCGGATCATGAAGCAAAGCCCTGGCAAAACCTAAACGCTGCTTCATACCTAAAGAAAACTTGCTCACCAGTTTTTTATCCTCAAAATTTAGGCTTACAATATCCATTACCTCCTCAATTGCATGCTTTTTCTGTATCCCTAACAAAGAATGATATATTTTTAAATTTTCTTTAGCAGTGAGGTTACTGTAAAAACCAGGAAACTCAATCATCGCCCCTACTTTTGCTAGAATATTTTTCTTGTTTTTTTCCAACTCTTGACCATGAAAGTAAATTTTACCTTCACTTTTATGAAGCAATCCCAAGAGCATACGGATAGTTGTTGTCTTACCAGCTCCGTTTCTCCCTAAAAAACCATAAACCTGACCATTATGGATGGTTAAGTCAATTTGATCAACAGCTTTTTGTTTACCAAAAAAACGGCTTAACTTTTCAGTTCTAATTGCATATTCCATTTATTCTCCTTACCTAGTTACCTAGCATCAATTATTATGAATATAACAATAATAAATGAATAACCCCTGACTTTTAGCTTACGTTTTGCTTACTTTTTTAATATGGTGAGAATAAAGGCAGATCCTTTATCAAGTTGGCTCTCAACAGTTAGCACTGCCTGATTTAATTCAGCTAACTGTCTTACAATAGTCAAACCTAAACCACTGGAGTGACGGGAAGAAGATAAGTACCTGCTTCGTTGAAAGATTTCAGTTACCTGCTCTTGAGTCAGCCCTTTTCCTTGATCTGTAACTGATAATATATAGGCATCCTGGTTTTCATTTAGTAAAATCCCCAAATAACAGGAATCAGCATGGATGATAACATTCTGTACTAAATTTTCCAATATACGAATCAAAGAGAGTTGATCAAATAATACATATATTTTTTTCTCAGGTAATTGCAAATCCAATTTTATTTTTTCTTTTTTGAATACCGGAAGAAAATCAATTATCACTTCACGAATAACTTCTGCTATATCCAAATGCAAAGGTTTCATTTTCCAGTCAGCGCTTTGTAATTTCGCCAGTTCAAAAAACTGATCTATGCGATTTTTCAATTCTCCTGATTTATTGGCTAATATTGCCAGGTATTCTACATTTAACTCTTTTTTTTCCTTATGATCATCTTTAACAGCATCCAGATAACCTATAATTGAGGTTAAAGGTGTACGAATATCATGGGAAACACTTGATAAAAACTGGCTACGGATCTTTTCAAACTCTTTTTGTTGAATCCGGAGATCTTTTTGCTCTTTGATCAACTCATTGATTTCTTTACTCAATTTCTGGATAACTTTAGGAGAGGATTTTAAACGAATTAATTGAGACTGCTCTTTTTTCTTTAATATTTGTAGTATTTTCTCTAATGAAAATCGGTAGTGCAATAGAATTGTAATAGACAAAATCAATAAAATAATTAAGCTGAAAATCCATATCATATCACTAGTGATCATGCATCCCACCGGTCATTAAATTGATAACCAATATTACGGATCGTCTTAATAAATTCAGGTTTATCTGGATTTTTCTCGATTTTTTTTCGTAATCTCCGAATATGTACACTGAGAGTATTGTCATCTAAATAGGTCTGTTCCGGCCAAACATTAGTTATGATTTGCTGTTTTGTAAACACTCGGCCTGAATTTTCTGCTAAAAAAAATAATAAATCAAACTCCAATGCTGTCAATTGTACTTGTTGTTGATGAGCAATTACTTGATGTCTTTCTTTATCAATCATGAGTCCAGGAAACTCGATAAGTTCTTTATCCGATTGATCTTTATGTTGTCCAAAAGTATAATACCTACGTAATTGAGCTTTAGTTCTGGCTATTAATTCCTGAATATCAAAAGGTTTGGTCAGATAATCATCTGCTCCAATTCCCAAACCAATAATTTTATCCATATTACTATCTTTAGCAGTGAGCATGATAATTGGAATATGGCTATTTTCCCGAACACGTCGACAAATCTCTAGGCCATCTAAGTCAGGTAGCATTAAATCCAGGATGAGTAATGAGACATCATTCTTCTTGAATAATTCCACCCCCTGTAGACCATTAGTAGCAGTTAAGACATCAAATCCTTCTTTAAGTATATATTTACTGATTAATTGTAATATTTCCAGTTCATCATCAATAATTAAGATTGTTAATTGGCTGGTCATTTGCTTATTACCCTTTTAAAGAATAACGAGTGAGACATTGAACCATTCCCTGAATTTCAATTTTTTCTAAAATCTCAAAGCCCATTAAAGAATAAAAAGCTTTCATATGCCTTTCACAGGCACTATACACAAAATCAAACCCTTTTGATGCCAGATCATGAGTCATATAAAGAAAAAAATTACCAAAAATCTGCATCACTTCTTCACCAGGCAAATCATCTGGTGCATAAAGATTGATTCCTTCTGCAATTTTGACATTTTCCTTATTAATCCGAAATCCCATTTGCTCTAACATTAATGGCATATCCTGATTCGTCATTAAAGTACAAGCGGCTTTCACTTCATTATTTTTTTTAATAGCATAAACGATTTGATCTTCATAGGGAAAATGGGATTGTAATCGACAATTATCAATAACTTGATAATTTTGAGCTACCCAACCATAAGGATTTTTTAAACCATATCGATGATATAGATTCTTCTCATGCTGGATAAGGTCTTTATCATTTTTTATTATTATAAACTCAAATTCTGACATTTTTTTACCTTAGTTAATTTATACTCCTTTTATAAATAACAAAAATTCTAGAAAAAGCAATTCTTATTTCTTATAGTTATTTTTTTCGTTCACCCGGTAAAATTTTTATTGAACAAAAAATATCCTATTCATCATAAAAAATACAAAAAATTACAGAGAGATGCAAAAAGAGAAAGGTATTTTTAGGTGAAAACTATTAAGTAGTTATTTATCATGCAATTGACAATTACTGTCTTTTTGATCTTCGATTTTAACAGATATTTTTAAAACTCAACATATACTGGATCTTGTAGCTGATCAAAAAGATTGGATTCCATCAAAACTTTGGTTAATTTACCCATTTGGTCTTTTTTAATATTGGGAAAATAGATCAGCTTTTCAAAAGGAATTTGAGTTTCATAAGCTACATTTTTTAAATCACGAATCAAAACCTGATCAGGAATCTCATTAGGCACATTTCTTCGCCTGACCACACAAGCTTTTATTGGAATACCATAATAGGCACTGCTGACTCTGGTAATTCCTCTCCGAATATGCTGGGTTTTTACCCGATAAGCACCTTCCACATGGGGTTCTGCATAGTCAAAAAAAGTTAAAAATATAATCTCCGGGTGAACACCTAAATATTGATCATCTCCAAGTAATCGAACGGCTCCTGGAATATAGACGTTTTCTTTATCATCAACTGTACCACCGACTTCAATTAATAAGTTTTTCGGATTTCTTTTTTTTACAATAGAAGTAATCTCACTTGCTAAAAAACTGGATACATCATTAAAGGTCCGTTTTTTGACTTCACCAGGCCGAATTTCTGTTTCTTGAGTCATAAGAAATTTCAATAGTAAATTTCCAGAAATTATATTGCATTCCGGAAAAACTGGCATTCCTGCACTAGCATAAGTAAGAAAATCTTCAGATAACTTTAAATTAGCGGTCTTCACGTTATTAGTTTCTAAAAAGGCTTCTATATCTGTTAATGTACACAAATCTTCTGCATCGACTCCCAACTGCTGAGGAAAACTTAAATTCAGTAAAGGATCTATTTTTATTGGCAAGGTTATTTCTGGTGCAATTTTGCCAATCGAAGCCATTAACCAGGCTTTTCCAATATCAGAAATACCATTACAAATAACTACATAGATATTCGTCAGTTCTAATTCATTCATTAGATATCTCCTTTATCATTAAACTATTGAAAAATTCAACATTCGGCTTAATAGATTTTACTAGTTCACTATACTGTCTGTCCATTAAGCAATTGAAAAAAACAAAACTATTCTTAAGTACTATAAAAAGAAAATCCCAAAATAATAGATGAAAATAAATGATAGATGAAAAATGCATAATAAAAAAACTTTTAAGTATTAAAGAAAGTAGCATTATACTCTTTTTCGGCATATTTAACCAAGAAATAA
>JAKSBL010000257.1 GCA_022361115.1 Spirochaetota bacterium
GCCTTACAATATTTGCCTTTTTCATGATTTCCTACAAGAAAATTATAAGAATAATACTTAGTATAGCCCTTTTATAAATATAACCTTATTACTATTCTGTAATGGCATTCTAAAAAAGCGAAGATTTTCTAAAAAAGAGAATAAAAAATTGTACTATTTTACAACCAGGTTAATTAAGCCTGGTGCTAATAGAGAAAGCATTTTTAAGGAAGTTTCCTGCCAGGTAATGTTTGAGTTAGCAACAATATCAAAAGTATATTTTTGATCCGGCGGCAAGGCTGTAACCTGAGTAATCCATTTGATAATGGTTTTAATACCAGATGAATTTAAAAAAGTCAAAAGCATAAAATCCAATTCAACTTTTTTTATTTCACTTTCAATAATTTTATTATGAATTTGATTAAAAAAAGGAGAAAAGATTGCTTCGGGATATTGTAAATCAATATCACCTGAAAAACTAACTTTCACTCCTCCATCAAGATTATCGTTTACTTCAACATTTGCTTTTTCAATGGATATATTATCAACACCTAAACTATTCATGGCGACTCCTTGATTCTGATAAATCAAATAACAAAACAATCTGAACTAAATCGTCATTGATTTCTAATTTTATTTCTGCATTCGATTCATAACGAATGCGGGCAAATCCTAATTGGCTCACCCCATCAGTTCGCAAAGCAGCTTCCTGCATTTTTTTCAAATAAATTTTTTCCGGGTCACCTTTGATAACAGACTCAATTTCTTTTTTTAATACTTCAATGTTTTTTTTATCTGAATAATTCTCTACCAGCATTTCCAGTGTTTTTTCTTGGCTATTATGCCGAGCAGAAATCCTCGTGCCATCTTGGGAAGCATATTTCACCGCATTTTCCAGTAACTCACTAGCTGCCATAGAAATTACATCTGCCCATTTGCTATCAGATAAGGTAATGGAAAAGAAATTTTGCAAAAATCCTCTCACTGTAGCAATGTAAGTCCAACGGGGCCCAAAAACTAACTCAATAAAACCGTCACTAAAATCTTTTTTTAATTCCATATGCCTTTACTTAGTATGTGAATTGTCTCCATTTTATTATAAATTAATGAAGAATGCAACGACTTTTAAAAAAGTCACAAAAAAATGAAGATTATTTAACCATCAAATTCCTGATAGATTAGATGTCCGCAGGCTTTGCAATGGGACGCATCCTGGTCATGATACTTCAAACCGCACTGCCCGCAGGTGGCTTGCTTTTTATTAGCCTTGCTCCATTCTTTAACAATCTGACCTGCCTGCCAGGGAATTAAGATAATCCCGGAGATAATCATAATAACAGTTACAAATCTTCCTCCACCAGACTGGGGAATAATATCTCCAAATCCTACTGTAGTCAGAGTCACTACACTATAATAAAAGGCATCACCAAAATTTCCTACTTGCTCATTAATATCTTTTTCAAAATGATAAAAAAAACCAGACGAAACAAAAAAAATCATCAAAACAGTTAATATTAACCGGATCGTCCTTAATACTTCGATCTTTATCGTCCCAAAGAAAAATTGCGGAGATACCACAAAACGGGTAAAACGTAGAAAGCGAAAAACCTTTACCACCCGGGTCATCCGAATAATAGGCAAAAACAATACAATAGCAAAGGCATTTTGGAATAATATGATAAATGTGGGAACAATGGCTAATAAGTCAATGAAGTTGGCAATACTAAAAAAGTAATTCAACTTCACTTCAGCAATATAAACCCTGAGTAAAATTTCCAGTAAAAATAATACAGCTAATACAATTTCACAGTTCCAAAAAAAAACTCTAAAATTTTCCGATAAAGGATAGGTTTCTGCAACAAATAAAAAACAAAATACAAGATTAAATACTAGTATCAGTATTTCAAAACGTCTGGCACTCGGGGTAGAGAGATCATATAAATAACGTTTGATTCGTTCTTTTGCTATCACAATAATATTTTAACCAATTATCAGCATTTTTCAGGTTTTTATAAAAATGAATTTCAAGATTTACTACTGGGGCGACGAAAAATTTAAAAGAAATCTTTTTTATAAGAAACAGGTTAAAAACTTGAAAAACATCCTTATTACCTGCATTTTTTTTTCTTTCTTATTCTCGGCAAACTCTAATAATTATCAAGTTCATTATTTGAAGTCAGGTGAAACTCTCTGGCGGGTGAGTCAAAATTACCAGATCTCCTTAGATACCCTTTGTCAGATTAATAAAATCAAAGATGTCACCCAAGTACGAGAAGGAACTAAATTACTCATTCCTGTTTCCACTCAATCCAGTCACCAGGTATATTATTTAAAAAAAGATGAAACTCTTTGGAGAGTAAGCCAGCGTTTTAAGGTTCCTTTAGAAACAATCTTAAAAATCAATAACATTACTGATGTCAAAAAAGTTAAAACAGGAGCAAAACTTTTAATCCCAGTTAAAAGCTGGCAAAAAGAATATTTAGATTATTCTATTCCTCTGGAAGGTTCTATTAAACCTTTTGTCACTACCCATTTTCGAGGAATTCTCATTTTTACCAATAGCAAAGAAGACAAGGTTCGAGCTGTAGAAAGCGGAACAGTAACTTATGTGGATCGCAAAGAAGGTTATGGCATTGTAGTTTTTATTAAACACAGTAATGGTTTTTTATCTACCTATTCTGGATTTGATAAAATCACCATTAAAAAAGGCGATAAAGTCAGCAAAAATCAAGTTATTGGTACTGCAGGCCAATTATCGCGTTATAAAAAACCTGGATTATTATTTTCTCTATCCTATCAGAAAAAAAATCTCAAATTTGATATGAACACTTTAAAATTTTATCTATAAAACTCAACAAATTAACCCTGAATTAACAATTCTTCATTATATTTAGTTAATAAGCCGAATATCGAGTTTTACCTTAGTTAAGGATTTTTAAAGTTCAAAGATTATTTTTCTTCCTCATCAGGTAGAAAAATACCATCTTGTTTTTAAAAATCAATTTTAATGAAAAACTCGACATTGGGTTTAATATAATATTTTTCAATTTTAGCAAATGTATAACGGAGGCACCTCATGAGCAAAATAAAAGTCCTATTTGTTTGTATACATAATTCTGCTCGCAGTCAAATGGCTGAAGCTTACCTTAAAACCCTGGGGGGAGATCGCTTTGAAGTTGAAAGTGCCGGTCTAGAACCAGGTAAATTAAATCCCAATGTTGTCAAAGTTTTAAAAGAAATTGATATTGATATATCCTCTCATCAAACCAAGAGCGTTTTTGACTTTCTGAAACAAAATAAAAGTTACCATTTTGTTATCACGGTTTGTGATGAAACCGCTTCTGAAAGATGTCCGATTTTTCCAGGCAGGGTGACTCGTCAACACTGGCCCTTTCCTGATCCCAGCAGTTTTACTGGATCAGAAGAGGAAGTTTTAGCAAAAACTCGTGAAGTTCGAGATATGATAAAGGAAAGAGTAGAAAATTTTATAGTTGAGTGTCACAAATTTGTTTAATCACTTCGGTAAATCTTATAGATTTTACTGAACTGGGAGCAGTGTCTACTCTATTTTGATCTGCTCGATCTGATTCTCTAAAAGTGCTCATTATTTTTGCTTTTCAAAAGGCATTAAGCTAAAATTACTACTACTATTTTCATTTTCAGGTTTTGTTATACTAAAAATAATCTTAATTCAAA